>CAZSUQ010000442.1:0-5101 GCA_964609935.1 uncultured Thermodesulfobacteriota bacterium
CAAAATCCTCCTCGTGGACGACGAAGAGGAAATCCTGAAGACGCTTGGTGCCAGCCTCACGGATGAAGGCTACGACGTCTGGACATCAGGGGACGGCACCGAGGCCATTGAGTTGGTGCGCACCCAGTACCCTGACATCATCTTCCTGGACATCTGGATACCCGGGATGGACGGGATCGAGACGCTGAAGGCCATCAAAGAGTTCGATGCCGATATCGAAGTGGTCATCATGACGGGTCATGGCACGGTCAACACGTCCGTCCAGGCCATCAAGCTGGGTGCCTTCGATTTCCTTGAAAAGCCGCTGTCCCTTGACACGGTTCTGGACATCATCCGGAAGATTCTCGAACAGAGCATCCTCCCGAGGGAGGGACAGGAGCTCCGGCTTCGCACCAACCGGAAAGAGGAGCTGATCGGCAACAGCGAGGCGGTTCACAAGCTCAGGAAGGAGATCACACGGCTGGCAAAGGAGGAAGGCCCGATCCTCATCCTCGGCGAACACGGGACAGGCAAGGAACTCATGGCACGTCTCGTCTACAGCCAGCCTCACCCCAAGAGACGTCCCATGCTCAAGTTCAGCTGCACGATCTGGCCACAGGAGGACCTGGAGGAGGGAATCTTCGGCCTCTCACCCAACGGGCAGGCAAAGCGAAAGACGGAAAAAAAGGCCATCCTGGAGCAGGCGATCGGAAGGGGGCTGTACCTGGACTCCATTGAAGAGTTGCCCCTTCCCCTTCAGGAACGCCTGGCTCAATATCTGAAAGAACGAAAAAAGAGTCGTTCCATCTCAACGGTGCTGCCCCGGGGCCCTACCCGGATCATCGCCTCCTCCACCAAGGATCTGGAAAAGGCGGCACGGGAAGGGACCTTCAGCAAGGAACTGCTTGACTGCTTTCAAAAACGCGTGCTCAGGATCCAGCCGCTTCGGGAGCGAAAATCCGACATCCCCGATTTGACCAACTTCTTCATGAAGAACCTCTGCATGGAGTACGGACGGAAACCCAAAGAGATCGACGATGAGGCCATGCAGACCCTGGTGGCCTGTGACTGGCCGGGGAATGTGAAGGAGCTGAAGAACATCGTGGAGCGGATGGTCATTGCCGTGCCCATCACGCTGATCTCGCACAACGACATCCCCCCGTCCATCCGTGGGAGCGTATCCCGGCAGGAAGAAAGCGGGAAGGTCCAGACGTACGAGATGTGGGATTCCTATCAGGATGCCGTTGATTCACTGGAAAAGGGCTACCTGACCTACCACCTGAGAAAGCACAACCACGACGTCCGCTCTACGGCGAAATCCCTTCAGATGGATCCGAGGAGGCTGACCCGGCGGGTGGACAAATTCGGTCTCGTGCCTGAAGCAAAGGAGACGGCACACCGGTTCCTGCAAAGAACGCTGAAGCGAAGCGTGGTCCTTGCCGGCCAGGGGCTTCATTCCGGGGTCAAGACCGGCTTGATCCTGACCCCCCTGCCGCCAGACAGCGGGGTCCTTTTCGGGAACATCTCCACCGGAGACGTGGTGCCGGCCCACATCGACTTCGTGGAATCAACGGAGTTCGCAACCTTCCTGCGCAAAGGCGCGGCCAGCGCGAAAACCACGGAACACTTCCTCGCGGTGCTCAACGGCTACCATATCAGCAACCTCCTGGTGAAGATCAACGACGAGCTGCCCATCATGGACGGCTCCGCCACGGACTTCTGCGCCATGGTCGAGGATGCCGGGATCGAAGAGCAGGAGGCTCCGCTGGAAGAGATCATCATTGAAAAGAAGTACGTGATCGGGGAGGAGACCCCGGACACGAAATTCATTCGCATCGAGCCCGCGGACTGCTTCCAGGTCCACTACATCCTGGATTACCCCGAACCCATCGGAAGGCAGGAAGTCCTGTTCGTCCTGAACGACCAGAAGGAGTTCAAGGAACAGATCGCTCCTGCCAGAACGTTCGGCTATGTCAAGGATGTGGAAAAGCTGGAAAGCATGGGTCTGGCCAGCGGAGGCCGCCTGAACAACGTCATCCTTGTGGACGACGAAAAGGTGGTGAACACCACCCTCAGGTTCCCGGATGAGTTTGCTCGTCACAAGATCCTCGACATCTTGGGGGACTTCTTCCTTCTCGGGCGGCCCATCAGGGGAAAGATTACCGCCCAGATGACCGGGCACTCGGAGAACGTGGCGCTCTTGAGACTCATCAGGGAGCAGATGAAAATTGTCTGAACGGAACGTCAAACGAGATCCAAAGGGAAATACTACTCCACTACGCCCCTGGCCGCTCAAGGAGTCCGAGACCCTTCACGCGTTTCCCATTTATCATCTTCGCCAGGATACCCGCCTCTCCCCCCGTACGGGAAGGGTTCACACCTTCCTCGTGCTCGATTCCACGGACTGGATCAACGTCTTCCCTGTGACGCCGGAAGGAAACATCGTCATGGTCAGACAGTTCCGGCACGGGACCGCATCGTTTGTCTGGGAGATCCCGGGGGGAATGATGGACCCGGAAGACCCGACACCGGAAGAGGCGGCTCGAAGGGAACTGCTGGAAGAAACCGGCTATGAAGCGGAAGGACTTCAGTTCCTCGGTGTGGTCCATCCCAACCCTGCGATCCAAAACAACCTGTGCCATACGTTCCTGGCCCGGAATGTCCGTCCCCGCCAGTCCCAGAAGCTGGACGGATCCGAAGACATCGAAGTACAGGAGTTTCCCTGGGCCGAAATCCCCCGCATGATCGATCAGGGAGAAATCACCCATTCGCTGGTCATATCTGCGGTCTTCTGGTATGAGAAATTCCTCTCCGGTCAACCTCCCCCCCCGGTCCCTCCCGGCACGGATCGCATCCAATCCTAAAAAAAAGTGCCCATTGAAAAAGACGACGGAATGTTCTATGTATATCCAGAGCCTTTTTTCCATGGAACAATCCCTTTCTGTCTGCCCTTTTATACCGGAGATATAGATGCATCGATCCTACATCATGGGTACGGGATTCTATGTACCTGATCGCGTAATGAGCAACGATGAACTTTCCAAGTGGATGGACACGAGCGACGAGTGGATCCGCCAGCGCACCGGCATTGAAAGAAGAAGATATGCGCCGGAAGACGTGGGATGTGCGGAACTCGCCCACCGGGCGTCCCTTCAGGCAATGCAGAACGCAGGCGTCGAAAAGGAGACGATCGACTGTATCCTGCTGGCCACCCTGAGCCCGGACCACCATTTCCCCGGGAGCGCTTGCCTCCTCGGCCACAAACTCGGTCTCCCCGGGGTCCCGGCCATTGACATCCGGGCCCAATGCTCGGGATTCATCTACACCCTGAGCATTGCGGACAATTTCATCCGGGGCGGTCAGTTCAAGCGGGTCCTGATCGTGGGCTCGGAAAAGCATTCCATGGCGCTCGAGTTCGCAGACCGGGGAAGGGATGTCACCGTCCTTTTCGGCGACGGAGCCGGTGCGGTTGTTCTGGGGCCCACGGACGAAGACAGAGGGATTCTCTCCACGCATCTCCATGCAGACGGAGAATATGCGGATATCCTGTGGCTTGAATGCCCGGGCTCTGCCTTCCCGAGGTGGGCCACCCCGGAGATGCTCGAGGAAGGGAGAATGTTCCCCCGCATGAAGGGCCGCCAGGTATTCAAGCATGCTTTGGAACTGCTCCCTCAGGTGATGCACGAGGCGCTCGATCACAACCAGGTCAAGATCGAGGACATCGATCTTTTCATCTTCCACCAGGCCAATCTTCGTATCATCGAAAACGTATGCGGCCAGTTCGAGATCCCCCCGGAGAAGGTCTACAACAACATCCAGGAATACGGAAACACGACAGCAGGTTCCATTCCCATCGCCCTTCACGAAGCCTTAGACAAAGGGCTCCTCAAAAAGGGACAACTCGCCCTGCTCGCCAGCTTCGGATCCGGTTTTACCTGGGCCGCGGCGATCCTGAGATGGTGATCCGGGAAACCTTCATCGATGAAGCCGAACACCATTCGAATCATTGATGGTTGGCTGGGAAGGCCCATCTGCCTGCTTCTTACCCTGCTTCGCACCCTCCTCTCCGCTCTGGGCCTCACAAGAAAAGACCCGGTAGAGATCCGAAAAATCCTCTTTCTCAAATGGATCGAGCAGGGCTCAACAGTCCTTGCAGGCGGTGCGCTCAGACAGGCGACACGAAAGGTGGGAAAGAACAATGTGTATTTCTGCGTATTCGATGAAAACAGGCCTGTCCTCGACCTGCTCAATATCGTCCCTTCGAAAAATGTTTACCCCATCCGTCACACAAACCTGATCCTCTTCTTCTGCGATACACTCACCGCTCTTTTCCGTATCCGAAGGGCGGGCATCGATGTGGTCCTTGACTTGGAATTCTATTCGAGGGCATCCGCGATCTTTGCCTTTCTCTCAGGGGCGCGCTGCCGGGTCGGACTGCATCGATTCACGAGTGAGGCGCCCTATCGAGGGGATTTGATGACCCACCGCGTCCAGTACAACCCCTACCTACACACCGCGGACGCCTATCGGCTCCTGGTGGATGCTCTTGAACGCAACCCGGTCGAGACCCCCCTGATCAAAACCTCCCCCACGCGTGCCGACGGGGCACCTCCTGCATTCAGCCCATCCGACGAGGAGAGGAAGCGTGTGAAAGGAATGCTAGCGGACATACTCCCTGTTGATCACTGCGGGCCGATCGTGCTCCTGAACCCGAACGCGGGTGACCTCTTGCCCCTGAGAAAATGGGAGGGCGATCGATTCGTGCAGCTCGGGGAAAGGATCCTTTCCACCCTTGACGATGCTGTTGTCCTCTTCACAGGGGCGAAGTCCGAGCAGGAAGAGACCGAATCCCTCTGCAAGGCCATCCTCTCGAAGCGCGCGGTCAGCCTGGCAGGAAAGACCACCCTTCGGGAGCTGATGGCGCTCTACACCCTGTCCCAGGCCCTTGTCACCAACGACAGCGGTCCTGCACACTTCGCCTCCATGACCGACATTCACATCATCGTCCTGTTCGGCCCGGAGTCCCCTCTTCTCTATCAACCTCTGGGGAAGAACATCCACGTCGTATGGTCGGGGATTGCATGCAGCCCGTGTGTGAATGTTGCCAACCACCGGTTCTCGC
>CAZSUQ010000443.1:0-5085 GCA_964609935.1 uncultured Thermodesulfobacteriota bacterium
GACGAAGCTCCTGGAAATCAAAGAGGCGGTGGCCCATGCAAAAAAGGCGGGGATCAGTGTCAGACACGGGTTCTTTATCGTAGGTTCCCCGGGGGAAACGGTGGAGGACGTGAAGAAGAGCTTTGCTTTCGCGGAGGACATCGGTATCAACAGTTTCAATTTCAACTCGCTGATCGCGTTCCGCGGAACCCCGCTCTGGCAGGATGCCGTTTCCAGGGGCCTGATCAATGAGGAACGGGACTGGGACAAGATGTTCCCGGTGCATTCCATCTATCCGGACGCCATCGACTCCGATGTCCTCTTTCCGCTCAGGTCTCGATATGTGAAGCGCCTTGTGGGGCGAAAGATCATGAAGAATCCCCGTGAGGCAATCAAGATTTTCTCTCGATTCCTGAGTTGCATGTCCGCACGCGATATCTACAGGCTTCTCACCTCGTCGAAAAAGAACCATACGAAACAGTCCGCATAAGGCGTTTTGAAAAGGACTTTTCCTGAGCCCGCACACGGACATCCGGGGAGCGAAGGTTGCGGTCGGCAGATCGGACCCGGTGCTATGGATGACGAAAGCTCCCTTGTCCGACGTGCTCGGTACGAGAAGGGATCAGATAAGCTTTTTCAGACCGGCCTCCATGAGCCAGACAGCCAGCCAGATGGTCAGGACGTAGCCGATCCGGATCTTCACGAATTCCCTCAGGGTCTCGATCTTGTCCAGCACCTGAATCCGTTCGATCCACAGGAAGTAGAGAAACGTGGGTACGAGGACCGCCAGAACCGCATAGTATTCGTACTGAAAGGCCAGCCAGGCAATCAGGAACGCGAGAAGAAACTCCAGCGCCCAGCGCACATAGAACGTGTTCCGCTTGCCGAGGATGATCACGGTTGTTCGATGTTTGGACAGGGAGTCCACAACAAAATCGTTCAACTCGTTGTTGATCTGCGAGATGAGGGAGTTGGTCCCGCAAATGGCGGCAATGATGTAGAACCTCGCGTCGGCTTCGAAGAAGTAGAGATAGCCCGGCACGAAGTTCAGCACGAGCCAGAAGATATGAATGAACCAGTCCCAGAAGGGACGCTCCTTGCACCGGAATTTGGGTGCAGAGTAGATATAGCCCAGGCCCAGGACGATGAACACCCAGATGGCGCACCGGAAGGGTAAGAACAGGGCCAGAAGGACGCTCAATACGGGCGTGCCGTACATCACGATCTTGCCGATGCGTATCCTTTCCGGATCATCCCCGCAAAACGGGTTCCGCTTGCTTTTCTGCGGGTCCAGCTTGTCAAACGGGGCATCGTGGTAATCGTTGTAGATATAGATGTACCCATTGAGAAAGAAAAGGGAGGCCAGCAGGAGGACAAACGTGAAATCAAACCCCTGCAGCCAGTTCACCAGGAAGCCGATAACACCGAATACCGTGATCGCGATCCATCCTTTTATGCGCAACTGATGGTACAGGTTCATCTACAGGATTCCTTTCATTGCACTGATTCGGATTTCCCCGGCCGGTGCCTTGGCCCGGACGATCACTTCAGGGACTGAAACGTGCCTTTGAAGGGCTTGAAGCCCTTCTGTTTTGTTTTCATCCCCGGATGCCCTCACAAGAACAACGCTGGAGAAGGACCCGAAAAACAGGATCGCGGCCATTCCAAAGGCTAAAACCGACAGAGGCCAGCGTTCTTGGAGAACGGAAAATATCCTTCGGAATCGGTCGAGCAGGAAGAACAGGCCCGCACTGAAATAGAGAGAAGCGACAAAGGTTTGATGGTCTAAATAGAAGAGAAAGCGCGCATTCAGGGCAAAAAAGATGAGCAGGAACACCTCCAAGCCCACCAGGATGCCGCGTACGATTCCCCGCGGATCGGGCATCCGGGGATAAACGATACGAAAGGCCAGCCAGATGAGATAGAAAAGAATGATGGGGAAGGAAGCCGGGTCTTTCTTAAAGTAAACAAGGGGGTGAAAAAAGATCGCAAACAGAGCGAAGGATACCAGAAAAACCAGTAATGTCGTTCTCTTGTCGTTCGGTTCGTTGGTCTTCAATGTTTCCTCAGGCCGGAACGTGGGGTCCGTTTTCAGCAGGGTTTATCCTTTTTCCGCGTAACGCTATCTCTCAGGGGCCGCATGATCTTTCGAGGCTTCAAAGGGAGGTTATCCGGTCTGCATTCTGCTTTGTTTTCCGCTCCTTTCAAGATAACGAATCTCCGGATCCATGCAGCCCGAATCTTAAAATTATAGGCCACGAATCAACAGGGTGTCAATTTCAGGACGAGGACGATGCATGGGGGAAGAATCTCAAACCCCGGGCAGAAACACTCTGTTGAAAACGCCCTTGATGGAGGTGTCTGGAAATGCTACCGTTTCTATATAACAAGTTGTCTCGTTGAGCCCCAGGACAAGCGCAGGAAACGATGAACGTTCATGTAACGCATGTGGCGCAACGCCTTCGCGAATCCATCCCGGCCCCTGTGAACGGTCGAGCACGGGAGATGAAAACCGATTTCTCCATCGGCCTGTTCAAGGCCTCCCTGAAGCTCATGGGGCTGGCCTTTCGCGTCAGCCCGAAGCTGAGAAGGGAGATCCACAACCCGGCAACGGGCTTTACGTTCAATGCCTCGGTTCAGTTCTCCACGCGGGACGGAAAGGTGAACGTTTATGCCGTGTTCGAGAACGGCAGGATGCGTTGCCGCACAGGCACGCTCCCCCACCCGGATGTGACCGTTTCCTACAGGGACAAAGAGACTCTGGGCAGACTCCACAACAAGAGCCCCGAGGAGTCGCTCGACTCCATCCTCACCAACGACATGAGCTACACCGGCAACATGTCCTACCTGATGAAGTTCTCCTATCTCGCCTCGCTCCTGAAGGGCGCGAAGGTCAGGAACGGTACGGGAAACGGAAACCGGGTCGTTCACACCAGCAATCCGGATGAGGTGGAGGCCCGAAGAGGGATGAAGAACGGGCCCCTGGATCGAAAGGTGGACCGTGTCCGATTCCTGGAGGACCCGTACCTGAGCCGCTATTCCCTGGATTCCTTTCCCCGCCTGAAGAAGCTGAAGTACAGAAGGTACTCGCTGAAACCGGCTCTTTGTGCGGAGAGGGCCCGGCTCGTAACCGAGCATCACCGGAAGCACGGCTTTGAGAAGGACAGGGAAGGGACAGACCTCTCCCCTGAGTTGCGCCAGGCCCGGGCCATCCTTCATGTTCTGCAAAACAAGAAACCGATCCTTTACGACGGAGACCTGATGGCAGGCTCCACCACCTCCAAGGAACTGGGGGTTCCCATCTACCCCGAGCTGATCGGGCTGACCATCTGGCCGGAACTGGCAACCATCACGGACAGGGACATCAACCCATACGACCTGAGCCCGGAGGAGGCGGAGCTGCTGAACCTCGAGATCTTCCCCTTCTGGATGGATCGCAACGTGCGGGAGTACTGCCGGAACAAGTACGACAACCCCGTGTCACAGCAGATCGAAGAGCGTTTCGTTCTCTACTTCATGATGAAGAACAACGCCATCTCCCACACGGTGCCCGACTTCGGAAGGATCCTCCGGGAGGGGCTGGAGACCACGAGGGAGCAGGCTGCCGGGAAGGAAAGAAAATCCCGGTCGGGCAAGAAGAAGGACTTCTACCGGGCCGTGGGGCTTGTGGTTGACGGTGTCCTGGCTTATGCGAACAATCTCGGCAGGGAGGCCTCCCGACGGGCGGACCGCCTGGAGACGAACGGGGCCGCTGCATCGGCGCGATCAGAGGAGCTGCGCGAGATCGCCAGGATCTGTGCCAAGGTGCCGGCCAGGCCGGCGGAGACCGTTCACGAGGCCCTGCTCTCCATCTGGATCTGCTTCACCAGCCTTCACCAGGAGAACGCGAATTCCGCCCTGTCCATCGGAAGGCTGGACAGCCTGTTGAGCCCCACCTTCCGGAGAGAGATGGAGGAGGCGAGGAGCGATGAGGAGCGGGAGCGGATCATCCGGAAGACCATGGAGCAGGTGGGATGCTTCTTCCTTCGCCTGAACGACCACGACCCCATGGTGCCGGGCGTGGGGAACAAGCTGTTCGGCGGCACGTCATCCGATGACACCGTGACCGTGGGCGGGGTGGAGCGGGACGGGACGAGCGCGGTCTGCGACATGACCTACATCATCCTGAAGGTGGCCGAGATGCTGGGCTTCCAGGATCCCAACATGAACGCCCGCTTTCATCCAGAGGTCAACTCCGTTGAGTACCTCCGGCGGCTCTGCGAGGTGAACATCAACACAAAGGCCTCGCCCAGCATTCACAACGACAAGGCCATGATCGAGGCCCTGGAGCACCAGGGGATCCCGCTCGAGGATGCCAGGGACTGGGCGGCAACAGGGTGCGTGGAGCCCACCATCGCAGGCAGGCACTACGGCCATACCAACTGCATGCTCCTGAACATGGTGGCGCCCCTGGAGATGGCGCTCCACGACGGCGTGCACCCCCTTGTGGAGGAGCGCATCGGCCCACGGACCGGGGATGTGCGGGAGCCGGGAGCCTTTGAAACCTTTGAGGATTTCCTTCAGGTCTACAAGACCCAGCTCGGGTACCTGGCCGAGAAATCCATGGAGATCAACAATTACCTGGGCTGTGCACACCAGTACGTACATCCCACGCCGCTCCTGTCCACCATGACCACCGGGCCCATGGAAAAGGGCATGGACGTCATAAGGGGCGGCGCTGTTTACAACACCTCAGGCGTGGCCCTGGTTTCCATCACGGACGTGATCGACAGCCTGATGGTGATCAAGAGGCTGGTCTACGATGAAAAGCAGGTGGACTTTGCCACGCTGATGAAGGCCGTGGACAACAACTTCAGGGAAAACGGATCCGCGAGAATCCTGGGGCTGATCGGCAAGGTGCCCACGTTCGGATCCAGCGACCCGGAGAGCCTGGCCATGGCACAGGACCTGATGGACTTCATGTATGACGTCTACCAGGCAAAGGACAACTACCGGGGAGGCAAGTACCTTCCCGGATACTGGTCCATCAGCTTTCACGTGGGATTCGTCATCCTGTCAGGCGCGCTTCCCTCCGGCAGGAAGAAAGGCATGCCCGATACCCCGGGC
>CAZSUQ010000444.1:0-5085 GCA_964609935.1 uncultured Thermodesulfobacteriota bacterium
GGTGTGTCCATTGAAAAGATGAAGGACCCCGACGCCCCCAGGGTGGAGATCATCAAGCACCCGGACGTTCGCAGGATGCTCATGACCCAGAAGGCCTACGTGGAAGGGATGCGTGCGCTGCTCCTGTACACCGCCTACCACCATGATATGGCCGAGACCGCCCCCGACAAGGAGGAGCACGAAAAGCACATGCAGATCGTTGAACTGCTCACGCCCATCTGCAAGGCATATTGCACGGACCTTGGATTCCGCAGCATCGAGCTGGCCATTCAGACCATGGGGGGGTACGGCGTCACGGCGGACTACCCGGTGGAGCAGTACCTGCGGGACGTGAAACCTGCGTCCATCTACGAGGGGACCACCGGCATCCAGGCCCTGGACCTGCTCGGGCGCAAGGTGGCCATGAAGGGCGGCATGCTGTTCATGAACTTCGTGGAGATCCTCAACGGGTTCGTTGAGGAGAACAAGGACAACGGAACCTTGAAGGACCTTGTTCAGCGGCTTGCCGCAGCCAGGGACAAATTGAGCGAGATCACCATGTACCTCGGCGGGAAGAGCATGAGCGGGGATCGGATCTATCCCGTGCTGTCCGCCACGCCCTATCTCTACCTGTTCGGCGACGTGGTGGTCTCCTACCTCCTCCTCCGGCAGGCCGTCATTGCCCAGGAGAAGCTCGAAACCATGGACAAGGGTCCGGCCGAAAGCGCGGAGGCTGCCTTTTACTCCGGAAAGGTCATGAGCGCCCGTTTCTTCATCTGCAACCTGCTGCCCTCGATTCTCCATCTCGCCGAGGGGATCATGAGTGAAGACCGGAGCGCCCTGGAGATCGCCGAAGAGGCGTTTTAGAAGGTACGGTCGAGCCTTTCCTCGAGGCGGGTGAAGGCCTCCTCGAATCGTGAGAAAGGCCTGCGCACCGCCTCTCTCAGGAAGGCCAGCATGTCAGAGGTGAACCTTTTGGCCAGTTCCTCCATCTCCCTGTGCACCCGGTCCCTCTGTTTCCGGAGGACAAAGAAGAGGGCCATGAGGTAGTAGCCCAGGAACCCGATCACGGCCACCTTGACGTTGTCGAGTGAGAGCAGCCCGGTCAGGTCGGGCATGTGAGGGACGTCCCACGCCTTGAGAAGGAGAAAGACCGGGGAGAAGAGGAGCGTCAGGAAGAAGACCAGGTAGAGGTAGATGGGAAGATTGAGCAGCAGGCGCATGGGCAAAGAAAGGGTCTTTCGTGCCGGCCCTGCGAGGAGGTCTTCCATGCACTGCGCAAGCTCATCCTTGGCCGAGCCCTCTCCCCTGGTGAAAGGCTCCAGGGCCTCGGGGTTTTCCAGCCAGAGCCCGGAAAGGGCATCGCGACTCGCGCGTTCGAGCCTCCTGTCCAGATCCTCCTCCCCCCATCGCGTCAATCGGCCGAGATCCGGGCCGGTGCCGGGATCCACGGGATGGGTTCCGTCGGAGCGGAGGCGAAGGGGGTTGCGGGCGGCCAGCCATTGAATCGCGGACTGGATGGCAGGGATCCCGGCCAGGGTTCGGCTCGGTTCACGTCCCGCCCGTTCCCGGATGAGCGCAGCCACATCCCGGCTGCCCGTGATCCTGGATGCCACGGTGTGGAAATAGGCATTGGGGAAGGCTTCCCTGCAGATGTCGTCGATCCGCTGGGCAACGGCTGCCTCCTTCAGGTTTTTCCCGATCTCTTCGAGTCCGTAATGTTCGCGGATCCTGGTTGCGCCCAGGGTCAGGGCATGGTGAAGGTTCTCCTGCTGTGCGCTGCGGACATCCTTTTCCGAAAGCTTCCTGAGGAGCCTCGCTTCCAGCCTGGAGAAGTCCACGGCCCGTTTCAGGGAATCGATCAGGAAGATCCTGGCTTCCTGCTGCGGGTCTTCCCTGCCTTTCCTTGTTGCGTTTTGTCCGTCCTTCCCCTCTTCCGGGTCCATGCGCTGAACCACGGTTCTGAGGAAGTCCGTGCGAACGTCCTGAAGGTAATCCCCCAGTTCATCCGCCTTGGTGAGGACGAAAAGGATGTGCCTGGGGGAGAGGGCCCCGGAGAGCGCATGAAAGGTGTTCCAGTAGGTCATGTTCTTGTATTTTTCCGGGCTGGCCAGCAGCACGGCGCCGTCCGCAGCACCGGCCTTGAGGACCTGTGCCACCTGGCTGGCGTGATGTTCGAACCGGCTGTCGAAATCCGGGCTGTCGATCAGGCAGAGGCGCCTGTGGGATTCGCTTTCATGGGCATGGAGGTGGATGGTTATGGGAAGGCCCTGGAGACGTTCCGTGAGTTCCCTTCCGGCGGATTCATGAATATAGGCCACGAATCGGCTCGTGCCCTCTGCGGACTCCGGAGGTTCCCGGCTCACCTCTCTGTCCAGGAGGGCGTTCAGAAAGGTGGATTTTCCCACATCCTTTCCGCCCAGCAGGAACCAGACCATGAGGTCGTCCCCTTTATGGGCGGGTGAGAGGTCCGCGGGTTGTGGAAACGCCAGAAGTTCCTGAAAAGCGCTGTTGATCTCCTGCAGTTGTTCCATCGGGTCCAAGGTCAAACCTCCGGAAGTGTGTTCGTCCATTGCTCCAGTTCCCCGGCCTGACCGGAAAGGTCCAGAAAACCGAGAGCAGGCTCGGATTCGAGCAGTTGGTTTGCAGCCTCGAGCAGGATGGTCCTCATGCCCGTCTCAAAGGACTCGCGCAGTCGGGTGGAGCGCAGCTTTCGCATGAGATCCGAGGTGATGATGCCGCCGAACCCCAGGGTGGACAGGATCCCTGACAGGGCGATGCTGCTCAGCGTGCCCACGCTCGGCACGATGATGTCCACCAGAAACACCGTGGAGGAAAGGGCCGCAACCGCGCTCCAGATGGGATCCTTGATCTTGCGTTCCTCCTGCAGCGATGCCAGCAGGGCCTCCACGTTCCTTCGCGTATCCCGGTTGGTCTCCTCCACGAGATGCGAGGCGGCGAGACGGAGGGCCTCCTCGCCGGGTTCGGGGATGGAGGGTTTTGAGCCCACCGAGGCCTCTTTGGCCAGGCGTTCCGTGTGTCTTTCGATGCGCCGGTGGATCTTCCTTGACGCCTTCAGGAGGTGCCGGTGCACCGGTTCAACAGCCATCAGGTCAACCACGGGAGGTTCGTTCCTTGCCTCATCGGAGAGAAGGGAGCGAATCCGTTTCAGGGACATGCGCCAGGGTGAAAACGCGTCGAGCCGCCTTCGAAACTCGTCGCTGAAGAAGGCCCGGCTGAACTTGCACGCGGATCCGATCTCATGATGGATGCTCTTTTCCAGGGCAAGCTGTTCGCGCCTTCGCTCGTCGGAAAGGGCCTGCAACCCTGAGGCAACATCCATGGCAAGGTGGCGCAGCGCTTCCTGAAGGGTCCGGCTTGCCCTGGCGCTCGCTTCGGCTGTCAACGGGTCCGTATTCGCAGAAGGGAACAACTCACCGGAGGCAAGATGCGGAAGGGTGGACACCGTGGACAGGGGCCAGAGGTCTCTCACCTTGTCCAGGCGGCTCTTGAAAGCAGCGTCATCCGTGGCGGAATGGCGGCGGTTGAGGACCACGAAGAGATCGGCCCTTGCACGTTCAGGCCGAAGGGCCTGAAGGGAGCTGGCCACCTCTTCATGGTCCGCCTGTGCAAAGGATTCCTCCGTGACCAGGAGGATGATCCGGTCGAGCCAGGGGATCATGCGGAGGGCAACCTGCTTTTCCTCCTTTGAGTCCACGGTTCCGATGTCCGGGAGGTCGATGAGGACAATGGGGCTATCCCCCGACTTCCATACCGGCACGACCTTGGCGGCCATGGGATCGCCCGAGAGCCCGGTGGTCTCTGCCGGGGCCAGTTCCACACGGTTCACAACGGGCCGAAGGAGGGATTCGTGCAGGGCCGGCTCCTCAAAGGAAGAGGGAGCGGCAAGGATCGGTCCTGTTGTCTGGTGCGGGATGGGCGTAACCAGGGAGATGCTGGCGGCAGTCACACTGTTGAACAGCGTGGATTTGCCGCTGTCCGCGTTGCCGAGGATTCCGATGAAGGGGAGCGTGTTCCCTGTTTGCTTCCTGAAGCGAAGGAGGTGGCAGAGGCTCCGAAGGTCCTCGGCCTTGCGGGCCGCTTCGGGCGGTACCGAGGCAAAAGGGAAGCGGGACAGCATGGAAACGCCCCGTGTGAGTGCATGTTCCCAGGGAGCCTCAATCGTCTGCGCCATCGGCTGATTCGTCCACAGGTTCAGGGTCGGGATAAAAAAACAGGATCCTTTCGAAACAATCGAAAAAGTAAAGGTTTCTTTATTTATAACATGCCGGCTTCCTCCCTTCCACCTGCACATCTCCTCAAGGAAGAAAACGCGGGGCTGCGTCGAATTCCCCGAGCAAAAAAAAGTCGCACCACGATGCCTCTGCCGCTGTTTCACGTCTTCTTGAAATGCAACACATGTGTGTGCTAAGCCATTGTACATGCCTCAAGATGAATCTTTGGAAAGACTGAAGAAGGCGAGACGTACCGCCGCTCTTGGCGGGTTCCTGATCGCCCTGATGGCATGCGCCAAGGCCCTGGTGGGGAAGCAGATCGGTTCGAGTGCCCTGGTGGCAGACGGGGTCCACTCGGCCACGGACCTCGTTGCCCTGGGAGCCTCCTGGTTCGGCCTGCGCATGGCGGAAAAGCCCCCTTCCCATCGATTCCCCTATGGATTTTACCGTGCCGAGACCCTCACCGCTCTTTTCGTTTCGGTTCTCATTTTGGCCATGGCCCTGAGCATCTCCGTGGAGGGCGTGGAGCGGCTGAAGGGGATCGGACACATCGAGAACCCCCTTCTCGGTATGGCAACGGCCGTCCTCTCCCTGATCGTGGTATCGTTTTTCTTCTTCTGGGGGAGGAGGGTCGCACGTGAGACCGGTTCCCAGAGCCTTTCCGCGTCCGCCGATGAGATGCGGGTGGACATCCTTTCCACGATCCTTGTGGTTGTCACGCTCTTTGCCGGCAGCTACAGGGTCCCCTACATCGAAGGCGTTACAACTCTGTTCATTGCGGTCCTGATTTGTTGGGTCGGCTGCAAGAACGGCTGGATCGCACTGTTGAGCCTCATGGACGCCACGGTGGATCCGGAGCAGGAGGAGGAGG
>CAZSUQ010000445.1:0-5070 GCA_964609935.1 uncultured Thermodesulfobacteriota bacterium
GTCTGTTCGGTCACGCCGGTGGTATCGATCACGTGCTGATACAGGCGGTAGAGCCTGGCCAGGTCCGGATTGGTCACCGGATCCAGGTCGTGCGGGTCCCAGCGCTTCGGGTCCACCCGCTGCGTGCTCTCCGTGGCCACAAACCCGTAGCCCAGCTCGATCAGCGGGTTGAGGATGTTGATCACCTCCAGCTTCCACGCGAACTGCGCGCTTCCGTGGCTGCCGTGGAAAAGGAAGATGAGCCCCACCGGGTCTGCCGGGATGTACTGGACGAGCTCGAAACCCTCGAAGTCCGTTGTATCAAAGCCCACCACCGGCACAATGGGATCAAAGGCCGTTCCGGGGTTCACGTCCGGGTCCGCATCGTCGCAGTCCCACTGGGGATACGTGCAGGCCGGGGTGGCCGGATCTCCATATCCGTCGCCGTCGCCGTCATTGCAGGCACATTCCGGGTCGGCAAGGTCGACATCGCCGTCACAATCGTCATCCGTACCGTTGAAGCAGTTCTCCCAGTGGCCTGGGTGGACGTTGCCGTCCGAGTCGTCGCAGTCCAGCTCGGGATACGTGCAGGCAGAAGAAGCCGGGTCCCCGTACCCATCCCCGTCACTGTCGCTGCATGTCCCCCCCCACTGGGGCTGGGAGCCTTCAATGCCCGCCATCACGGTCCAGGCAAGAAGCAGGATCATCATCAGGATGGTCCTGGTAAAAATGGGGGTCACAGATCCTCTCATGGCATCTCCTTCACACGGCTGCCGGGGTTACACTGCCTGAAAAGTGTACAGATGAGAAAAACGACTTTGGAAAAAGGGTTTCGATCATTCATCCAGTATAAAGGAATCCTTAACTTAATATAACACCGGAAAACCGAACAGGTTTCGGTATTCATCTATTCAAAACTGGATTTCCAAGCTGTCCGGTCGTTCTGGTTCGTTTGTATAGCCTTTAGGTTTAATTAAGGGATCGGCGAACCTGCTCAGATTGGTCTGTCGATCGGCTCATTCTTCGGGCATCACAGGCAGTGAGATGTGCGATGGGTGCTCTGCACCCCGATGCAGGTGAATGACGGGTGGTTCTCCATGCAGCGGCTCAAAGAGGTCTGCGTCTGCCCCTGCTATGGCAATCCGGATGCGGTGCCCTTTCTTGAACAGGTGGGAAACAGGTAGCAGACCGAAGGTGAGCTCTGCGACCTCCCCCGGGACCAGCGGCCTGGATTCCTTGCGAAGAAAGGTCCGGTAAGGCGCAGGTATTTTATAGGGTGGTTCTTCTTTGGACAGCTTGCGGTGCGTGGCTCGAAGCATGCCTTCGGTAATGTACCCCACACGACCCTTCTCGTCCACGTCCTCAAGGTACACGAACACCTGTGCATCTGTCATGGAGGAATCCAGGTAAAGCGTGACCACAGGATGCCCGGTGACCTCCATGTTCCTGTCAAGCGGCCCAGTCTCGTACACAAGCAGCTTCCTGTCCCTTTCTTTCCGGTCCGGGTAGGAAACAGCGATGGGTTCGGCCAGGCAGCGCCAGCGTGTGGTTTGGCCTGTCCCTGCAGACAGGTCCACCCGGTACTCGTCACTTTCCGATTCAGTAGGGAGAGAGGTGGAAAGCGTGTGGTCGCTGCTCAAGTATAGGGGGATGGGAATTGCACCAGGCGGTGGCCAGGTGTCTGCTGATTTCCACCTGTTTTCTCCCATGGTGTAGTACTGGACCGGCGGCTCGTCGTAGATGCCCGTATCGATTCCTTTCAGGTGGAAGTCTAAAAACCGGATCAGTTCGCCCAGATGATTGAAATCGGCCTCGAGCGTGCCGTTGAGGGGGAGCACGTGGTGGGCGCCGCCATGATCCCAGGGGCCCAGGGTGAGCTTGTCCTTCGGCCCACCCACGGTGAGGTAGCGCTTGATGGCCGCATGGGAGTAGCCGCCGTCGAACCAGCCGCTGTAGCTGTAGATGGCTGCGCCCGACCCGCGGATTTCCTTCAGATACGAGTGGGGGCTGAAAGAATCCAGGTAAAGCCCTTCTTTGCTCACATCGTCCCGGAAGGTGATCTGGCTGGCTTCCCTGTGAACTCGGTAATTGTCTTGGTGCTCCTTCACGGCCTGCCGGAGCAACTTCCGTCCCCTGTCTCCATCAACCTTGGCAACCCCCTTTGTGAAAAGGGGAGCGTACCACACCACCTCTCCCAGGCGGTTCTTGTCCATGGAAGCGGTTCTTTTTCCCCATACGCGTGTAAACCATTCCAGGTGGATGCCGCCGGGAAGAATGATGTCTTCGTAAACGTCATACAGGGAGAACATGGGGGCCACGGCCTTGACTGCCGGATGCCGGGCACAAAGGAGAAGCTCGGCCGCGGTTCCTTCGTAAGAACCTCCCAAAGCACCTATCTTGCCGTTGGACCATGGCTGGTTGATGATCCAGTCCACAACCTCGACTCCGTCCATGATTTCGTCTTCAGACCATGGGCAGGTGCGGTTTCCAAAGGATGCGCCGGTGCCGCGCACATCCAGTCGAACCAGGGCATAGCCCTGACCGGCTACGCGCAGAATCTCTTTGTCCATGTTAAGGGTTCGCTGGAAAGGCCGGTAAGCATGGAACCTGCGGAAATACCGGGTCTGCATCAGGATCGCAGGGATCTTTTCGTCCGGCGCCAGTTCTGCAGGAAGGAACACATCCATGGCGATCCGCACGCCGTCGCGCATGGTGAGGTATTGTGAGGTTCGGGCAAAGCCCTCATAGCGCGGGACAGGTGCGTAAGCGTCCTTGTCGTCTTTTCCCCAGAAGGTGTCGAAGCCCGTCTTTTGTGTGCCCGCACATCCGTTCATGGCAAGGAGGATGAGCAGGAAAAGAACAGGAACGGGGAACCTGTGAGAGGCGGGGTGGAAAGCATGTGCGTGTCGCATCATTTTCATGTGCCTTCAAGGTTCGCATTGAAATAGACAAGTCCATGATCTATGACCTTGTCCCAAGAAACGGAGCGGATAACAGAGGCCTTAACGCTTTGGCGTCGGGGCTACGGCTTCCCGCAAGCAGCCTTCCTGCAGGGATGGGAGTCCCTGTGCGGAACGACGCGGGATTTCCTCAGAGCGGATCTTCCAGGAGGAGCAGCTGGTAGATCCCCGGCAGGGCGATCACGTGGGGACCCCCCCGCACGGGCCAGACCAGGTTGGGATTCACATTCTTGTTTACCCTTTCCACGACGCCATGGCTCGCCAAAAGGACCCGGTACAGGTAGATGTCATCGCTGGCATCCGTTGTGGAAGATTCCTGGGAGTTTCCTTGTGAGTCCAGATTCACGAAGGGATGACCCGCCTGTACCCCGGAGGGGAACCACTGCGAACGGTCGATCAGGCTGTACAGTTCCTTTCTGTTGGGCAGCCTCCAATCCCTGTGCGTAGCCGTATAGTCGGAGCAGCCGTGGCTACCCGGGTTCAGGTTGAAATCGGCCACCAGGTCAAGGGAATTCTGCCAGGTGTTGATTCCGAAGCAGTTTGCATCCTTGAGCCAGGTCAGCCCGGTGAGGTTGTCGGTCACCGTACCGTTTCCGTTGTCCGAGAACCTGGGCGTGGGCCACGACACCCCCCATTCCAGGGCCCCGTCGTCATTGGAAGTGTAGCTTATCTTCTGCCCGGTCTTCCAGACATTCGCCGGGTATCTAGGGTCTGCATAGTCCCGCTGTCCTGCCCGTACCGGCCAGACAAAGTAGTGTCCTCCAAAAGTATATGTATCCAGAAAACCATAAGGGGCCGCATCCAGGTTGAGCGTCCATTTGTAGCTTGGGAAAGAGCCTGCTTGCGTTGTTGACGACCAGTACCTGTCGGACTGAGCATTGGAGAAGCCCTGTCCGTTGAGCCAGGCACCCGGGTCGGCGGCCTCTGCATTCACGAGGCTCTCCATCTCGTTGATGTTTGCAAAACGCCAGTCCGTGTGCGTGGCCGTGTACGAAGCACAGGCTGAGATGTTATGGGCTCCGTTATTGATCCCTTCCACGAAATCGAAACCTGATGCCCAGTCCATGGCACCGGTCCCTGAACCGTCCGGGTCGTGCCCGATGGTATTCGCACAGTTGGCGTCCTCGAGCCACATGAGGCCTGTGAGTTCGTCCGTGAACGTCCCGTCCCCGTTGTCCGTGAACCGGGGCACAGGCCAGGCAACGCCCTTCCTCAGGTTTCCGTCATCCCTGGAGGAGTAGCTGGTGGTCTGTCCTGTTCTCGGCAGGCGCACCCGCGTGTCCGACGGAACGGAAAGGACGCACCCGTATCTCCGAACGGATTCCGTAGCCGCTGCGGTCACGGTGGTGCCTGCACCCACAATCGCCGTGACCGTCACCGGTGTGTCTGTATCCGTCACGCTCGCAGACGTATCCTCCGGGCTTACGCTCAGACTCCCCATTGCCGGACAATCGCCGATCTCCCCGCTGGCGTCCATCTTCAGGATCCATGCATCGAGCTGCCCCACGCCGAAGGACTCCATCCGGCCGGCCACGAGAAAGCCGCTGTCCGAGGTCTGCATGACAGAGGAAAAGACATCCGTGGATGTAGCACTCGAGCCGCCGTAGCGCTTTGCCCAGAGGACGGCCCCGGACCCGTCCAGCTTCACGATCCAGGCGTCATTGCTGCTCCCCCCTGCCATGACGTAGCCGCCCGTGACCTCGAGCAGGGAGGTCTCGGAAACGTCTCCCAGGATCGTGTACCACTTCTCCCACGTAATGTCGCCATCCGACTCCAGCTTGAGGACCCAGGCGCGGGTGTTGCCCGAGGGCGAGGGTGTGGTCGCACCGGAAACAAGATACCCCCCCTCTGTGGTCTGCAGGATGTGGTGGCAAACCTCTGTGTTCTCATTGTAGTTGTCCGGAGGCACAAAGGTCTGGAGGCCATAGGACTTCTGCCATTCGATGGTACCGTCACTTGCCAGCTTGAGGTTCCAGTAGTCTCCATTGTCCGTGCCGATGCTTCCTGCCACGATGTAGCCGCCGTCCGTGGTCTGCTGGATGTGTGCTGCTGAATACGACTCCGAGCAGCCAAACATCTTCTGCCACGTGATGTGGCCTGCTGAGGTGAGTTTCAGGACCCAGATATCACC
>CAZSUQ010000446.1:0-5058 GCA_964609935.1 uncultured Thermodesulfobacteriota bacterium
CGGAAAGCTATCTTTATACCTTGGAGGCCTTTGAGGAATACCTGCAGCACCTGGAGCCCGACGGCATCGTGACTTTTCTGCGCTTCTCCTTCAAGAAGCCCAGGGAGATGCTCCGACTCTTCAGCACGGCCATGGAGGCACTCAAGCATCAAGGCGTCCTGGATCCGGGGAAACACCTCTTTGTGGTCCACTCCAATGTGCTGATCTTTGCCAACCTGATGATCAAGAAGGATCCGTTCACTTCGGACGAGGTGGATCGGCTGGAGGCACTCATCGAGGAGCAGGGGTTTCGGATTCTTTACGCCCCCTACCGCCCGGGCCGTAACGAATTCCACCAGTTTGTTCAAGCCGATAACAGCGATCGCTTTTATGAACAATATCCCTTTCGGATCGAGCCCGTTACGGACGACAATCCCTTCTTCTTCAATTACACCAAATTCTCGGACGTCATCAGGCCGCCTTCGGAGAAGATTTACTGGCTGTACTGGGTGGGACAGACCATCCTTTTCTATGGGCTCTTTCTGGTCCTGCTCCTTGGCCTGATCTTCCTGGCCCTTCCCCTGGTCGCCTATCGCATCAAAGGCCGCCTCATCCCGGGCAGGTACAGGTTCATTCTCTATTTCTTCTGCCTCGGGCTCGGCTTCATGTTCGTGGAAATCCTCCTGATGCAGCGCTTTACGCTCTTCCTGGGCCAACCCATCTACTCGCTGGCCCTGATCCTCTTCTGCCTCCTGGTCTTTGCTGGCCTGGGAAGCTTTGTTTCCGGCCGAATATCCATCCAGGGAAACAAACGGGGCGGGAAAGCCCTTCTCACATGCTTTGGTCTGTTGCTCATCAGCCTTCTGGCGGTCTACCTCCTCACCGGCCCTGTGTTCCAGGCCATGCTCAAGGCAAACATCTATCTAAGGGTTGCCGTAAGTGTGCTCCTTCTTTCGGTTCCCAGCTTTCTCATGGGCATGCCCTTTCCCCTGGGCATCCGCCTTGCCGACAGGCATGCCAGGTCCATGGTCCCCTGGGGATGGGCCGTGAACGGATATGCATCGGTGGTGGGCTCCTTCTTGAGCGTGATCCTCGGGATATCCTTCGGATTCATCAAGGTGTATTTTGTTGCCATGGGGATTTACGTTGTGGCCGGCCTGCTCCTGGCCTCCCTTTCAGGAAAACTCGTAGAGACCCAATCATGACCAGAGAGCAAACCTTGACCGGAAAGGACGCCTCCCGCCTGAAAGACGCCCGATTCTTCACAGCCATCCTGCTGGGGCTCGTCCTCCTTGTGGGGGGCGCCCTCCGCTTCAATGGGCTGGAATCCAGACAGCCGCGCATATCGGATGAAGCCGACTACATCATGGAAGCCCGTTGGATCTCTTCCCTTGCCCATGCCACTCTGGAGAGCCTCGCCGTATACCGGATGGAAAGGCGATCCGGAAAAGACATCTTTAAAAAGGGCGAACAGATCCAGAAGATCGCCGGGTCCGTTCAGGGTCATGCACCCTACCTGGCCCGGCCCGGCCACGTGCTCCTCATCGCGCTGACCATGCAGTTCGGGATGGACCCTGTTTTGGCAGGGGTGTGGGAGAGCGCCTTTTTTGGCCTTCTCACCGTGTTTTTACTGTTCTTCTTTGCGCGCCGCTTCTACGGCACACGGACCGGCCTGGTCGCCGCCCTTCTCCTGGCCGTTTCCGCCTATCATGTCTGGTACAGCCGGACCGGCTTTTCAGAGGCAGACACCACATTCTTCCTTCTCTTGACCCTCTATCTTTATGTGCTGGGCATGGAAAAGGACCGGAGCCGTTACTATCTGTTCACCGGCCTCTCTGCAGGGATCGGTTTTCTGATTCACCACCGATTCGCACTCTTTCTGTCCATGATCTGCCTGCTGGAGGTCTTCCGCTTCTTCCGGATGCGCTCTAGTGGGGCTGCAAAAAGATGGGTCTGGCAATTTCTGACCCTTCTCATCTGTTTTTCCATCCCGGCTCTTGTGATCGAGCTTCTCTACCATGTTGCATTCATCGCGTTTCAAGCCATGGGGAAACCCCTTCCCTGCGCAACCTATTTTTCACAGCTTCTGGTGATCTTCGGCTACATCCGGTTCAACAACCTCCTTCCGTATGCTCACTTCTTCGCCTGGAGCAACTTCCTTACGTTTCCCTACCTCTTCTGGTACATGGAGGGCCCTCTCTTCTGCGGCCTGCTTGCCGGAGGCATCCTCACCCTTGCGGTACGCCGTAAACGTGCGGAGGGGATCCTGGCCCTCTTCTTCCTGGCACCGCTGCTCTTCTACAGCTACAAGAACGCCAACGCCCGCTTTGCCTGCAGCACCCTCCCCTTTGCTGTTCTGGCCATCGCCCTTTTCCTGGAGGCCCTTGTGATCAGGACGCAGCAACAGGGAAGATCTTCGCGAAACCTGGCCTTCATCGCCCTTGGTGCAGTCCTTATTGCCCAGGCCTGGATCAGTCTCAACAAGGTCCGCGAACACGACGGTCTGGAAGCGGACTGGAAGTCTGTGATGGCGTACCTTCAAAGGTCGGGCAATGTGAAGAACATCAGCGTTTATCCGCACATGTCCAAGCTCTATCTGGGAGAGGCCGCATCAGCCATCCCCCCGGACTCCGTGCAGGGGCTGAAAACCCTTTATGAAGAAGGGTTTACTTCTTTTATCCTTGTTGAATTCCTCGATTACTATGCAGAGCGCTTCAACTACCCCGGTATTCGTGATCGCCTCCCGTCGGTTCGGGCACTGATCGATTCCCGCAGGGTCTCGAGAGGAATCCATCAGCAACTGGAACCCGTGTTCACCGCTCCATGCGATTTCTGCTCTTCGCCTCTGAACATCCTGGAAATCAATCTGAATTTCCGAAAATCCCTTGCCTTTATGAACAAAGGGGAGGAAAATAATTACAAGACGATTAAAGTATATGATTTGAAGGATTTTTTTCTGCCTGAGGGGAAAGAGGGGCCTTGAAGGCGACCGCTACGCGGCCCTTCAAAGACAAGGTGACAGGTTGAACCCGGATACCGTCCAAGCCCTCTGACACACCTCTCCCGGTACAACCTGCCAGGAGCATCCGCGTTCATGCGGTCGAGATCCCCAACCACAGAGACCGGCACACACCCTTTGAATCCCCATGACCCCAATCGGACAGCAGGCTTGAACCGACTCCAAGGAACCTTGAAATGAAATCCGCACCATCAAAACCCTCCTCGTCAAAGAAGGAACCCTTTTCAAGAACGAATAAAAGCCTGGGCTTCATTGCTTCTCAGGGGCTCAGGACGACGCTTGATGTACTCGCCGTACCCAAGATGTACGAAAGGATGCTGTGGAACCAGGTTCGAAACGGGCCCATCCCTGAGCACATCGGCATCATTCTCGACGGGAACAGGCGGTGGGCAGATCAACGAGGCCTCTCCCCCTGGAAAGGACACGAGGAAGGTGCCAGAAAGGTGGAGGATTTCCTGGACTGGTGCGGTGACATCGAGAAGATCCGTACGATCACCCTCTATGCCTTTTCAACCGAGAACTTCAAGCGCACCCAGGAGGAGATCGTCGAGATCCTCCGCCTGCTCAAACAGTACCTGAACGGCCTCCTCAAGGACGAGCGGATCAGGAAGAACGAGATCCGGGTCAAGGTTCTGGGCAGGACCCGCATACTGCCCGAGGAAATACAGGAATTGATCCGTCGCGTGGAGGAGAGTACGGCCCATTATGAGAGGCACTACTTCAACTTTGCCGTTGCCTATGGGGGAAGGAGCGAGATCGTGGACGCCATGACCTCTCTGGCCCGCGATGTCAGGAATGAAAAGATATCCATGGAAGAGATCAGTGAAGAGGTGATCGAGAGTTACCTCTACACCTCCCATCTCCCCAAGTGCAACCCGGACCTCATTATCCGCACCTCGGGCGAGGTGCGCTTGAGCAATTTCCTCACCTGGCAGGCAGCCTACAGCGAGCTTTGCTTTGTGGACGTTTTCTGGCCTGATTTCCGGAAACTGGACCTGCTGCGCGCCATCCGCATGTATCAAAAGCGCAAGCGCAGGTACGGCGGGTAGACAATCACGGAAATGAAAAACAGACGAAACCGGGCGGTCGTCCTTCGTTCTGCTCGAAAACTCCTGTTCGCCTTCCTTCCGGCAGTCCTCCTCTTCGGTTCCGTGGAATTCCTGTTGCATTTACGGGGCTATTCAAGCTCTCGTGGAAAATGGACGGAGTACGCCTTTCTGACGCCTCATGCGGAGGTGACCTGGACAGAGGGGAAAGCATTCTTCAAGCGCCGAATCCGTGTGTCCCTCAACAACCTGGGGCTTCGCGGAAGGGATGTGGTGCCAAAAGCCGGGACAACCTCTTTGCTGTTCATCGGCGACTCCATCACGTTTGGCGAAGGGGTTGAGGACGGCGAGGACTTTCCAACCCTGTCGGGACATCTTCTGACAGAACGGATCCCCTCCTCCCCCCTGCGTGTGGTGAACGGAGGCGTCCCGGGTTACGGAATTCACGAAGAGATCGAACTCGTAAAGAAGCTCCTGCCGTCCCTCAGACCCGAACTCGTGCTTCTGACCTTTTGTGTCAATGATATGTTCGACGTGCTGAAGCAACAGAGTCCCGAACGCTATGCCCGATATGAAGAGAAACGATTTTCACCCATCGTATCTCGAAGTGCCACGGCCAGATTCCTGTTCCTGCACTACTTTGCCTTCCTTTACAAACACGAATTCTCCTCCATGAAAATCAATGGGATGTACCCCCTGGAAAGGGATACGCCGGACATCCGGCAGGCCTGGAAGGCGTACTTCGCTTCCGTTCAACTGCTGGCGGATGATCTGAGGATGAACGGGGTGGGCCTGGGCCTCATCGTCTTTCCCGACTTCTCACAGGTGGTCACCGGCTTTCAGACCTCAGAGGGGTATTTCCAGGACTTTGGGCAGGAACACGGTTTGCCGGTCCTGGTCTTGCTGGAATCGTTCAGGAAGAGGCAGAAGGAGGGGGTCCCCATGTTGAAGCCTGACGGGCATCCGGATTCACGCGCCCACCGGATCATTGCTTCGGCAGTCGTCGATTGGCTG
>CAZSUQ010000447.1:0-5055 GCA_964609935.1 uncultured Thermodesulfobacteriota bacterium
GATCAACAGGACTTCCACGCCGAGCAATCGCCCTGCCTCCTGGGCGGATGCTTCGTCCACCACCTCCTGAACATTGAACTGGAGCTCACCAAGGACCTGGTCCATGCGGGTTCGCTCCACCACCTGGAAGCCGTCCACATTGCACAGCCGGGTGATAAGGCCCTCGGCGATCAGGGTCCCCAGATCGTTCTGCCTCTGCTTCAGGTCCCAGAAGGTCAGGACAGCGAGGCGAAGCTCCTTCCCCTGTCCCGCCTCTCCGGACAGCCTGGAAGCGAGACGGTCCAGCCCCGCTTCCAGCGTGGGATATCCGGGCACGACCGGCTGCTGGGTTCCTGATTTCCCGGCACAGCCCATGCTCAGGACGATGAGAAGAAAGAGAAGGCTCCCGGACCATGGAAACGTCTTTTCAAACATCATCGATCACTCCCATTCAAGCACCTGTTTCGGGTTGTCCGTAGAGCTCCTTGATCTTGGCCCTGAGGACCTTGCCCACCGGACTCGTGGGCAGGGAATTGCAGAAGACCACCGATTTCGGCTTTTTGAAACCCGCCATCTTCCCCCTGCACCATTCGATGACCTCCTCCTGGGTCAGGTCCCCTTCGTCCTTTGGAACCACCACGGCCCGAACCTTTTCTCCCCAGTCCTCGTCCGGAACGCCGATGACACAGGTGTCCTCCACCTGGGGGTGCTGGAGAAGGATCTCTTCCACTTCCTGGGGAAAGATCTTCTCGCCCCCGGTGTTGATGCACTCCTTCTTCCGCTCCACCGTGTAGATTTCATGGTCCTTGCCCTTGAAGGCCAGGTCTCCTGAATGGAACCATCCGTCCGCATCCAGGACCTCGCTGGTCTTCTCCTCGTCCCCGTAGTACCCCTTCATCACGCTGGGCCCGCGGTACCAGAGTTCGCCCACCTCGCCGTCCTCCACCTCCTCCCCCTGGTCGCTCACGATCTTCACCTCCAGGCCGTCGAGCAGGCGTCCCACGGACCGGTCCTTCACCGTGTCGGGGTCCGCATCCACCTTGAGGGTGGTCACCGGTGCCATCTCGGTCTGGCCGAAGCCGTCCACCACCAGGGCATTGGGGAAATAGCGGAGGATCTCCTTTTTGTAGGCGCCTGGCATGACCGCGGCCCCGGTGAGGGCCACGCGAAGGGCGTCCAGGTTCCTGGGGTGTTCACGCAGGTACTTCACACACCGTTTCCACATGGTGGGAACCAGAAGAAGCCATGCGATCCGGTCCTCTTCCAGGGCATCCAGGATCTGGCCCGGCTTGAACTCGGGAGCAGCGGGCAGGTAGACCATCCCGTTCTGGTAGAGCCAGAAGGTGAGCCAGAAGGCATAGCTGGCGAGGTGGAAGAGGGGCGGGATGAGCGCGATGTGCTGGATCTCCTCCTGGTGAGGCGTTTTCATGTTCGCCATGCTCATGCGCAGCCGGTCCGAGAAAGCGCCCTGGGTCTTCAGTCCGCCCGAGAGATACATGCCCGCGAGCTGGGGGATCACGGCCATCTTTCCCTTCCAGGTGTAGGCATAGTAGGAGAGCTCCACGAATTTTCGGAAATCGTCGCCCATGCGGATCCGCATATGGAAATCGTGGACAGGCGGCCGGCCGGCGAAAAGCTTGGGTTTCCCTTCCCGAAGCGTGACCGTCAATGGGGGAAGTTGAATCCCGCTCTCCCCCTTCACTTCCAGCAGGGCCACAGGGGGTTGAGGAGCCTTGCGCGACAGGATCGGCAGCAGGGGCCTCGTCAGGTGGGAGAAGAGGCCCAGGATCTTGCGCTGGAGCTCGTTGCGTGAATAATCGGGCAGCGAGAGCTCTTCCACCGGTGGGAGCAGGTTGATCAGGTAGCTGAAGATGGCCTCCTGGTTGGATCGAAAGTTTTCATAGGTGAGCATCACACCTTTGGGCCTGCCCGTGGTGCCCCCTGTGTAGATGATCACCGCCGTATCGTCAGGGGACACCTCTGCCTTGGGGCATGGGCCCGTTGAAGATTCGATCAGGTGCTCGTAAGAGACGATCTCAGGAGGAAGGGACGGCGCACCCCAGCAGACATACGTCCTGATCCTCGGCAGATCGGCAACGATGCCCTTCACCATTTCCAGCGCGTTGTGGTGAAAGAGGAAGCACGTTGCCTCGCTGTTGTCCAGCACATAGGAGAGCTCGCCGGCCACGTAGTGAAAGTTCACCGGGACCGGGATCGCCCCAAGGGTTTGAATCGCCAGGTTCGTTTCGATGAATTCGGGCTGGTTGTAGAAAAGAAAGGCACAGGTTTCCCCCTTCTTCACGCCAAGGCGATGGAGGGAGGCGGCAAGACGGTTGACGCGGTCGTCCACCTCTTTCCAGGTCATCCTCTTGTCCCGCCATGCAATGGCGATGCGATCGCTCGGGAGGTACCTGGCCTTGATTTCCGTGGCTTCCTTCAGGGGGGAGATCGCCATGTGTGTCCTTCCTTATTCCCCGATGATCTTGACAAGCACCCTTTTCCTCCTGCGACCGTCGAACTCGCCGTAGAAGATCTGCTCCCAAGGGCCAAAATCAAGGCTCCCCTCGGTGACGGCGACCACCACCTCCCTGCCCATGACCTGCCGCTTCAGATGCGCATCCCCGTTGTCCTCGCCCGTGCGATTGTGAAGGTACTGGGAGACCGGCTCGTGCGGGGCCAGCCCCTCGAGCCAGCGTTCGTAGTCCTGGTGCAGGCCCGACTCGTCATCGTTGATGAAGACCGAGGCCGTAATGTGCATGGCGTTTACCAAGCAAAAATAGTTTAACCTGAAATTGCCCCGGAAAAGTGGACACGGAATTAAGCCGCCAAGGGTAGTTGCTCCATCTCCACAGGGCTCCGGTTTCCCAGGTAGGAATGAAGCCGTTTCCGGTTGTAGAAGACCTCGATGTAATCAAAGATGTCCAGCATTGCCTCTTGACGGGACCGATATCGTTGATGGTAGACCCACTCGGATTTGAGCGACCCGAAGAAGCTTTCCACGACCGCATTGTCGTAGCAGTCGCCCTTTCGACTCATGCTCGGGCGTATGCCGTGGCACGAAAGCAGCTTCTGGTAAGCATGGCCGGCATACTGGCTACCTCGATCCGAATGATGGATAAGCCCAGGCACCGGCCTACGGCTCTTCAAGGCCATTTGCAGGGCGTCCAGGGCCAGTTCCTGCGTCAATCGGTCCCGCATGGCCCAGCCCACGATTCTGCGGGAATACAGATCCATGACCACGGACAGATACAGCCAACCTTCTTCGGTGCGGATGTAGGTGATATCACTGGCCCAGACCTGGTCCGGTCGTTGCGCCGAAAAGTCCCGCTTCAGCAGATTCGGTGCCACCGGCAAGGAATGCTTCGAATTCGTCGTGGCCTTGAACTTCCTCTTCGAACGGCCCCAGATCCCATAGACCTTCATCAGCCGCGCCACCCGCTTCCTGCCGCATCGAATCCCTTCTTTGCTCAAGGCTCCATGCACTCGAGGCGAACCGTACGTCTGCCGGCTGTCCTTGTGAATATGGCGGATCCTTGCCGCCAGCTCGCGGTTTGCTGCAGCCCGGCGGCTTTCCGGCCGACTCAGCCAGCTGTGGTAGCCACTGCGAGAGACGCCCAACACCCGACACATACTCGTCACCCTGAACTGGCGCCGGTGGTTACGGATGAACCGAAACTTCATTTCCGCACCTTGGAGAAAATGCTCACCGCTTTTTTTAAAATGTCCCGCTCCTCTTTGACCCGGGCCAACTCCCGCTTGAGCCGCCGGATCTCCTCCTCTTCCGGCTTCAGCCGCCCCTTGCCCGGAAATGCGTGCCGGGGATCCGCCTCATACAACTTCTTCCACCGCCGGATCACGCTCTCGCCAATGCCCAGGTCCTCGGCCACCGTGGAGACGCTCCGGCCCCCATCGATGATTAGCCGCACCGTCTCTTCCTTGAACTCCCTCGAGAAACTTCGTCTTCTTCCCACGACACACCTCCAAGTTCCTTATACTGACTTTTTGGTGTGTCCACAATTGCGGGGCAGGGTGAACCCTTCCATTCGTGATCGAAGGGGAGGTGGGCTCAATCTACCAAATAGAAGAAAAAAAGTTAATTGGCTTCGCAGGGTGAACCGTGTTTCAGAGGCAAGGACATAATTTTCCACGAGGCGTACAAGTAAGGCTATTGAGAATGGAGAATATTCTGGGGCAGAGGAGTAATTACCCTTTGTTTGCTGAAAGGCAAGGCCGGAGAGGGAATCCCTGTAAACCTCTCCCGGCTCCCAATCCTTCAGGGAGGGGGAAACATGGCAAGACAGAAATCGGATTCCGGCCACATTAATAAGTACACACTTTTAACAAAACACAAAGGGGATCATAAGCCTAAGGTTATCGAGTTAGCAGAGGCAAGGGAGAGTATAGACCGTATGCAGTTTAGCGTGAGATATGACCCGTGCGGTTTTGGGGAGATTTTGGAAGGGTTTAGGTCCAGATTCAAGCCGGTAGGCACCTGGAAGGTGCCGAAACGGGGCAAGAGCGGAGGAGGGGACCGCCTGGTCAGGAAATTCAGGTTTGGAGGGAGCGTAACCTTGGTTCTTGTTGAAGACGTGAGTCCTTTCTCTTTTTGGTTTACGGTCACCGCGTCGACTCCGACCTGGGAGGCTCAAAAGGTTTTATTGGAATTATTCTCCTCCCTGTTTCCCCCGTCCATAGCCCCGTTAAGGCAAACCTTTCAAGATGTTTACCTCAGCCAGGTGGAATTCGCCTGGGACTTCTACCCTGCAGACCCGGCGGAGTTGAACCTCTTGGAGAGGGCATTGACAAATAACATGGTCCTGAAAAACGCCAGGATCGGTTCCTATCGAAGATACAAAGACACGAAATATCAGGGCCGTGGCGGTGATGTTAGGGGGGGAGGGTGTGGGTTGCGGTGCTACGGGAAAGAAGACGAGGAAGGGAAACGGTTTGTCCGTGTTGAGGTACAGTTGAACAGAGGGGCGTTAAGAAGGAAAGGAATTGATATTGACTCCCTTCCCTTGCGAGTTGATCGGATAAGCCCCTTTAACTACGTCGACCTCTTCTTTCTCAGTAGGG
>CAZSUQ010000448.1:0-2434 GCA_964609935.1 uncultured Thermodesulfobacteriota bacterium
GGAGATTGAAGGTATGCGAACACTTGAGGCAATACCCGTATGCCGGATGGGCCCGCTTTTTCTCGAGCAGCCTCTTGGCTTCCTTTTCGTACATTTCGAAAAGCTCGAGGAGCATCGGTATGTCCGCATCGTCGAAGTTGTAATGCGAGTTCTCCACCTCTTCCCGATAAAAGATATCTCCGTAAGTCATGTGCTCGTTCCATTTCAAGGAATAGAAACTCTCCTCGTTTTGGAGGTACATGGCGATTCGTTCGATCCCGTACGTGATCTCAACAGAGACAGGTTTCAGGTCGATCCCCCCGGCCTGCTGAAAGTAAGTAAACTGCGTGACTTCCATTCCGTCCAGCCAGACCTCCCACCCGAGGCCCCAGGCGCCCAGGGTGGGGGACTCCCAATCGTCCTCCACGAACCTTACATCGTGACGCTTGAGGTCGATCCCCAGACTCGCCAAACTCTGGAGGTACAGATCCTGGATGTCCTTGGGAGACGGTTTCATGATGACTTGATACTGAAAGTAGTGTTGAGTTCGATTCGGATTCTGCCCGTACCTTCCGTCGGTGGGGCGTCGTGAGGGCTGGACATAGGCCGCGTTCCAGGGATCAGGGCCGAGCACCCTTAAAAAGGTCGCCGGATGGAACGTGCCCGCCCCCACCTCCATGTCCAGCGGTTGCAGGAGAACACATCCCTTCTCGGCCCAAAACCGGCTGAGCGAAAGGATCAACTCTTGAATGGTCACGGCGATCTTTCCTTCCTCGAAGTTTGTTTTCTTGTTTGTTTCATCACGCGCAGGGATCGGACCTCCCGTACCACATGATAGGAGATAAAAGCCTCAAGGACCTTTTCCACCTCCTGCAGAAGGTTTGCCGGAACCTCCTGGCCCGCCACCTCCCGAAGAGGGGAAGCAAGCCAGTGGTCCAGAAGCAGGAGGGACGCGGAGTGTACGCGGTGCGTGACGGTCCCCTTGTGAACACAGCAACCGCCTACAGGCCCCCCCTGTGGCACGGAAAACCCGAAGATCCCGGACGTCCCCAACGGACGCCTGCAGTGGACACAGATACGCAACTGAGGTTGAACGCCGAGAAGCTCCAAACATTTGACCAGAAAGATCCATAGAAGAGGGTCCGGGTGTTCCTGTTCGTCCAGGCACGCAAAGGTGTCGTTCAGGAGGCCGAAGAACGCCTGCGTTCCTTCCCCGTCAGGCAGAACACGTTCCAGGAATTCCAGGAGGCTGCAACCGATGAGAAGCTTTTTCAGGTCCGTATACAGGGATGCATAATAGCGGAGCAGGGTGCATCCCTCGATTCGGACCAGAGGGCTTCCCGGTTTTTCAAACGCCTCAACCTGGATCAGGAGAAAGGGCGACAGGAGCCCACCAAACCTTCTCTTGCTCCGTTTCGCCCCCTTGGCAATCCCCCTGCACCTTCCCCGTTCCTGCTCGAAGAAGCTCACGAGCAAATCAGACTCGCCCAGGTCCCAGGTTCTCAACACAAGGGCGGATCCATGAAACCGTGGCATGCTGCCTCCGAGAAGAACCGGAGCCCATGGGTACGAGGGGCCTTACCCATCCTGAACCTTCCCCTCAGGACTCCGGCGGAGGGAAATCAATATGGACGACCTCTCCCCTCTTTCCAAGATCTTCGTACACCTTTCCGTTGAAAAAGACCCTCACCCCGTTTCCATTCCCGATCTTCAGATGGATCTTCTGCTCTGCCCGAAAGGCAAGCCGGTCTCCACCTTTCATCAACCGCTGAACCGGCGGTTTCGCATCCAGTCCAACCTGCACCCGCGTCTTCCGCAGGGCTTGCAAGGTAATCGCAACAGGCTGCCGGGGGAGCGAACGGCCTTTCTCTGTCTCTCCCTGTGCTCTTGTTTGTTCGCCGATGGGCGTGACCGGGGAAGAAGCGGTCTCCACCGGAAGAGGCGTTGTCGTGAGATCGAGTTCCTTTCGCAACTGCTCTTTCTTGATCTCCTTCGAAGAAGATCGTGGAACACGGATGGACCGGACGCGTTCCCCTCTCCTCTCCGTGTCGGGCCGAAGCAGAATCCACAGAAGGATCAATCCGCAAACGAATCCGGCCACGATCCAGAAGGGTCTTTTACGAATCCCCCACAGCTTCTCGGGTGAATCCTCACGGAGCGACGTTCCTTCGGTTCGACAGGCCAGCCGGTAACGCAGAACCACGTCTTCGGGATCGAGTCCCACGCACACGGCGTATTGTTTGAGAAAGCCCACGGCAAAGATGGGTGCCGGCAACTTTTCAAACCGCTCTTCTTCCAGGTCTTGCAGATAGGACAGGTTGATCTTTGTGACCCTGCCGATGTCCTCAAGTGTAATCCCTTTTGCTTCACGGTGCTTTCGAAGATGCCGTCCCAAACGTTCCAAGGGTCTGCTCCATCCTCCGGACCGGAACTCTCCACCGGAGGGCTCCACATG
>CAZSUQ010000448.1:2444-5041 GCA_964609935.1 uncultured Thermodesulfobacteriota bacterium
CCGCTTCACGCTCTGAAGGAAACTCGATGTCCTGGGACCGCCGGGAAGAAAAGAGTCGCTCTTATCAAAATCGCGTCAATTTGCAGAACATCTTGTATCGATCCTGAATCTCCGGGGGTGTGACGCGCCTCATGCGATTCAGGCTGAAGTCCTCCACGCAGAAGGATGCCATGATACTGCCATAAACCACCGCTTTTCGTAAACGACCCGGGCTGAGATCCTTCCGGCGACTCAGGTAGCCCATGAATCCACCCGCAAACGAGTCCCCTGCACCGGTGGGGTCTTTCACGTTCTCCACAGGAAAGGCCGGAGCCCAGAAGAGGTGATCTTTTTGAAAGAGAAGAGCCCCGTAAGCCCCTCTTTTGATCACCACCGTGGACGGCCCCATGGAGAGAAGCTTTCGGGCCGCCTTGAACAAATTTGCATCCTTGGCAAGTTGATGGGCCTCACCCTCATTGATGAACAGGATGTCCACCTTGGAAAGTGTCTTTCGGAGTGCCTTCGGCTTGGACTCGATCCAGAAGTTCATCGTATCACAGGCAACCAGATAAGGATCCTCGATCTGTTCGGCGACCCGTCTTTGCAGGTCCGGATCGATGTTGGCAAGGAAGACGAAGCGAGTCTTTTTATAATCACCGGGCAATTCCGGTTGAAAGTCTTCAAAAACGTTCAGCTCGGTTTTCAAGGTCTGGGCTTCGTTCAGGTCGCCCTCATAGCGGCCCGACCAGCGAAAGGTCTTCCCCTGAGCCCGAGCGAGTCCCTTCAGGTCCACCTGTCGGGATCGGAGAAAATCCACGTGCTTTTCCGGAAAATCCTTTCCCACAACCGCTACGACCTTGACCTTTGTGAAAAAGCTTGCCGCCGTGGAGAAGTGGGTGGCGGATCCTCCCAGTCCATCCTTGATTTTTCCTAACGGGGTTTGTATGGAATCCAGTGCCATCGAACCCACAACAAGTAAGCTCATGTCTTCAGACTTCCTCCTTTCCTAGCCGTTTCTTACCTTTCCGGCAGAACATTCCTCAAAAGGAATTCCAGGTCCCTCCGGGTCTGGTTGGGGATCCTGTCCGGATCGGTAAGGATGGCGTTCTCCAGTGCGTTCGCGCAAAAACAGGTCCGCTCCTCCGGGATTCGTTTTGCCACGGCGTGCAGGATGTTCTGTGCAGTGGACACGTTCTTCCGGATCACCTCCAACACCGCCTCCACGGAAATATCGTCCTCGCTTTCATGCCAGCAATCGTAATCCGTGGCCAGTGCTAGCGTGGCATAACAGATTTCGGCCTCCCTCGCAAGTTTCGCCTCAGGGTGGTTGGTCATGCCGATGACATCCACCCCCCACTGGCGATAGATGTTCGACTCGGCCCGTGTAGAAAACTGCGGTCCCTCCATGACGATGTACGTGCCCCCTTTGTGCATCCTCGCCTCAACCTCCAAGCCCGCCTCGTAGAGGCAATCACTCAGCACGGGGCAGACCGGGTCCGCAAAGAGCACATGGGCCACGATACCATCATGGAAAAAGGTGCTGGATCGTCCCTTGGTCCGGTCCACGAATTGATCGCAGACCACGATGTCTCCGGGCCGGATGTCTTCCCGCATGCTCCCCACGGCGCTTACGGACACGATTCGGGAAACACCCAGCATCTTCAGGGCATAGATGTTCGCCCTGGCATTCAACGCAGAGGGCGAGATCCTGTGCCCGCGTCCGTGTCGGGGCAAAAAGGCCATCCGTGTTCCTTCCAACCGTCCCAGGACGAATTCGTCGGAGGGATCCCCGAACGGGGTCTCCACACGAATCGAAGAGACGTCCTCCAGTCCTTCCATCTCATAGAGACCGCTTCCACCGATGATCCCGAGAACGGCCTGTTCCTCAACCTTCATGGCCTCTTTCGACTCCATCCTTTTTCATCTCCCGGCTTTGGAAGGCATCGCCTTCCGCTGCAGCCAGCCACTCCTTTGCCTTCAGAAATTGCTCCTGCGTGTTCACGTTGAAAAAGCTGAGATTGTCCGAACCCGCCTCCTCCCAGACCTGCTCTTCGAGATCCAAGACCGACACCCCGGGATAAAAATCTATGATCCGGAAATCCTTCTTGAAGATCCCTTTCTGGATAAAGGGAATGCACTTCTTCGCGTACAAGGCGTGAAGCGGTTGGTATTCGTTCTTCACTTTCGGAACGAGCACATCGTATTCGTGGCTGTGCTCCACGATCCTGCGAACCACGGATTCCTTGAGGAACGGCATGTCACAAGCCGTGACGAAACATCGTTGATTCTTTGCATGAAAAAGCGCGGTCAGAAGCCCTCCCAAGGCCCCCGTCCCCTTCAGGATGTCGGTCACAACAGGTACATTGAAGCATTCGTATAGAAGAGGCTCGTTTGCTACGATCAGCACATCGTCAAACAGGCCTGTCAGCACATCGAGCACATAGGCGATCAGAGGCCTCCCTCTCAGGATCTCCTGCGCCTTGTTCCTCCCGAAACGGCGGCTTTCACCTCCGGCCAGAATCGCGGCACTGATCCCTCCGAAAGGGATTTGCACGTCGCCGGTTGCATCCGCCACGGTCTTGCCCGGCCTGGAATCAAGCAGACCCATCCTTGTCTCC
>CAZSUQ010000449.1:0-5036 GCA_964609935.1 uncultured Thermodesulfobacteriota bacterium
GTGCACGGATTGCATAAAACTGCCCGAGGATCTCCGCAGGCTCCAGGTCCCTCTTCCATCCCATTTTACCGGTCCGGCAGAAGACACAGCCCATCCTGCATCCCAGCTGCGTGGACAGGCAGACCGTGAGTCGCTTCTCCTCCGGGATCAGAACCGATTCCACAAAGCCCTGGTCACGGGTGCGGAACCGGAATTTCTCGGTCCCGTCCTGTCCCTGCCGGATCTCTTCGAGTTCCAGGGGAAACGGGGGGATCAGGTCGGCAAGCTGCCTTCGAAGTCCGCCTGGCAGGTTCTTCATCTGCCCGGCGCTGAAGACACCTTTCCCATGGATCCACTGAAAGATCTGTTCCGCTCGAAACCGGGGTTGATCCAGGCCGAGGACAAACGCCTCTAGCTCGGCAAGGTCAAGGGAAAGGAGGTCGTCCATTTGGTTCCCATGATGGAAACGAACACGGGGTGGATCAGGCTCCTTAAGCAAGGGCCTCCTGCACGGTCCTTCCAATGGCGGCCGGACTCGGGCAGACAGCGAATCCTGCTTTTTCCATGATCTTCTGCTTTTCCTCTGCCGTCCCCTGTCCACCGGAGATGATGGCGCCGGCGTGCCCCATTCTTCTGCCCGGGGGTGCCGTCCTCCCGGCCACGAAACCGATCACGGGCCTGGAAAAACCGCTCTCGCGAATAAAGGCTGCGGCCTCTTCCTCTGCGGTTCCCCCGATCTCTCCGATGAGCAGAACGGCCTCGGTCTGATCGTCCTCCGCAAACAGGGCCAGCAGGTCGGCAAAGGGTGAACCGATGACCGGGTCGCCGCCGATCCCGATGCAGGTGGACTGCCCGAGATCGAGGTCGCTGAGTTGCTTGACCGCCTCGTAGGTCAGGGTTCCGCTGCGGGAGATGACACCGATCTTTCCCGGCTTGTGGATGAATCCGGGCATGATGCCCACCTTGGCCTCGCCCGGTGTGATCACACCCGGACAATTCGGACCGATGAGTCGGGCATCCATTCCTTTCAGCTTCTGGTAAACCGTGACCATGTCACGAACAGGGATCCCCTCGGTGATGCATACGATCAACCCGACGCCGGCATCCGCCGCCTCCAGGATGGCATCGGCTGCAAAGGGCGGGGGCACGAAGATCAGGGCGGTGTCGGCGCCCTCCTGTTCCACGGCCTCGAGGACGGAGTGGAACACGGGAACCCCGTCCTGCTTCTGTCCACCCTTCCCCGGGGTCACGCCTGCAACGACCTGCGTCCCGTATTCCCTGCACGCCTGGGCGTGAAAGGACCCTTCCTTCCCGGTGATTCCCTGGACCAAGACTCTCGTGGATTTGTCAACAAGGATTCCCATATCTCCCCCCGGATGTCTTCAACGTTGTCTCTTTCCTATTGAATGAGGGAGACCGCCTTTTCCGCGGCCTCCTGCAAGGTTCCGGCCACCACGAACTCCAGGTTCGCGTCCTCGAGCATCTTCCGGGCCTCCACAGCGTTCGTTCCCTCCAGGCGGACCACAACAGGAACGTTGAGATCCACCTTTTTCGCGGATTCGATCACGCCCTGAGCAACCCGGTCGCAGCGGACGATCCCTCCGAAGATGTTGATCAGGATCGCCTTCACCCGCAGGTCCGCGAGGATGATCCGAAAGGCCTGCTCCACCGATGCGGCGCTCGCCCCGCCCCCCACGTCCAGGAAGTTCGCAGGCATTCCCCCCACGTACTGAATGAGGTCCATGGTGGCCATGGCCAGACCGGCGCCGTTGACCATGCACCCAATGTTCCCGTCCAGCTTGATGTAGCTCAGGTTGTGTTCCGCAGCCTCTGCCTCGAGAGGGTCCTCCTCATCGATATCCCTGAGCTCCTGCATCTCCTTGCGCCTGAAAAGCGCGTTGTCATCCACCTGGAGCTTGGCATCCAGGGCGATCAAGTCCCCCTGGTCGGTAACCACGAGCGGGTTGATCTCCACGAGCGAGGCATCTTTTTCCTGGAAGAGCCGGAAGAGCCCCTGAAGCAGGGCCGCAGCCTGTCGAACCTGTGGACCTTCGAGCCCCAGGGATTTTGCAATACGCCTCGTCTGGTATGCGCGCAGCCCCACAGAAGGGTCCACCGTCTCCCTGAGCACCTTTTCCGGTTCCTTGGCCGCAACCTCCTCGATCTCCATCCCACCCGCTTCACTGGAGATGACGACCGGCAAATTGGAGCTTCGGTCCAGCAGCATCCCCAGGTACAGCTCCTTTGCTATGGCAACCCCTTCCTCCACGAGAATCCTGCGAACCTCCCGGCCTTCCTCTCCTGTCTGCGCTGTCACCAGCTTCCTGGACAGGATCTCCTCTGCAGCCTTCTCAGCCTCGCCGATGGACCGGACCACGCGGACACCTCCCCCCTTTCCCCTCCCGCCGGCATGGACCTGTGCCTTGACCACCCAGACGTCGCCGCCCAAGGCCGCGGCAGCGTCCCGGACCGAATCCTCCTTTGTGCACATCTTTCCGTTTGGAACGGGAATCCCGTAGTCACGAAAAATCTCTTTTGCCTGGTACTCGTGAACCTTCATTTTCCCATGGCCTCCTTACCCTTTTCACGCAGGTTCGTCTTGCAGCTTCTCTCCAAGAATCGAAAAGGTCAGCGCCCTGCATGGACGCCACGCCCGAGGGGAATCCATGCAGGGAAGGATCTTTGATGGGCCGGACGTACCGGTCGTAAGCCGTAGAAATGGAATAGTCGTGTAGAACTGCGGAGGATTGCCCTTCATCGGCTCGCTACAGCTTCATGGCCTCGATGCTCTCACTCACCGCCTTTGCAGAGGTCCGGACAAGCTCTTTCTCGTCGTCGTTCAGGTCCAGCTCGACGACCGTCTCCACACCCTGCCCGCCGAGCTTCCCCGGAACGCCGAAGTAGATCCCGTTGAGGCCATATTCTCCCTCCAGGTAGGCCGAGCAGGGGAGGATCCGCTTCTTGTCCCGGACGATGGCCTCCACCATCTGGACCGAAGAGGCTGCGGGCGCATAATAGGCACTGCCCGTCTTGAGCAGCTTGACGATCTCCGCACCCCCATCGCGTGTCCTCTGAATCAGGGCGTCGATTCGGTCCTGGGGCATGAGCTCGATCAAGGGGATGCCCGATACGGTGGCATAGCGGGGCAACGGCACCATGGTATCCCCGTGGCCGCCCATGACAAGGGCCTGTACGTCTTCCACGGACACATCCAGTTCCATGGACACAAAGGTTCGGAACCTGGCCGAATCCAGAACACCCGCCTGCCCGAACACGCGGTTCTTGGGAAAGCCGCTCACCTTCTTGGCCAGGTACGTCATGGTATCCAGGGGGTTGGTCACCATCACGAGGATTGCATCCGGTGAATGCTCCACGCTTGATGACACGACCTTTGTGATGATCTGCTTGTTTGCCTCGAGAAGGTCTTCCCTGCTCATCCCGGGCTTGCGGGCCATGCCGGAGGTCACAACGATGACATCCGAGTTTGCCGTGTCTTTGTAATCCTGTGTTCCGATAAAACGTCCGTCAAAATCCTCCACAGGCCCGGATTGCGCAAGATCCAGGGCCTTGCCCTGCGGCATCCCTTCCACGATGTCCACGAGAACAACATCCCCGAGTTCCTTGGTGGCTATCCAATGGGCACAGGTAGCCCCCACATTGCCTGCCCCAACTACCGTTATTTTCGGCCTTTCCATCCCTGACCACTCCTTTCTTTCGCGGTTCGCATTTTCACAGATTCATCAGCCGGAGGCCTAGACATGAAGTAGGTTTCACGCCGTAGGTCACTCTACGCCACGGCAGGGTTTGCGTCAATTCCCGCCCTCCCTTTCCTGACTGGGAGGCTCCAGGATCCCCATGGCCTTCTCGAGCCTGGCAATCGCCAAGTTGTAGTTGCTCAGGGCGTTGTAATAATTGACCTGGGCCCTCGCCTGCAGGGTCTGGGCATCCAGCACCTCGGTGCTGGTGGTTATGTTTTCATTGTACTGCTCCACCGTGATCCTGTAGTTCTCCTCTGCCTGTTCGATGCTCGTCTCGGCCACACCGATGGATTCGCGCCACTCGTCCAGTTCGAGATAGGCGGCCCGGACCTCGAGTTTTGTGCGGTCCACGGTCTGGTTGTGTTGTGCCTGTGCCATGCGCACCTGGGACTTGCGCTGCTTGACCGTGTAGTAGTTGCTCCCCCATTCCCATATCGTCCAGTCCGCGTGCAGGGTTGCCGTCAGCGTATGATCGGACTCGGCAAACCCGCCGTCATCGTGAAGGAGCGATCCTACCAGGGAGATCGTGGGGAAGTAGCCGCTCCGCGCGAGGTTGACGCTGCGGGTCCCTTTCTCCACGTCAAGTTGAGACTTCAGGATTTCCGGGCGATGCCGCAGGGCCAGTTCGATGCAATCCTCCAGGGATGGCTCGTAAGGCCTCCGGGAAAGATCCTCGGTCAACCGGATCCGCCCCTCTTCCAGCCCCATGCGGAGCAGCATCCTCAGCCGTGACCAGGCCAGGTCCAGGTCATGGGATGCCTCGATCCGGTTCTGCTTGGCCTCTGCCAGGGTCACCAGGCTCTTGAGCAGATCGTTCTTCGGGATCATCCCGTTCTCAAAGAACTGTCTGGCCACCTCTGCATGGGATTCAAGCTGCGTGACCGTCTTCTCGGCCACCCCGAGGAATTTCTCCGCCACCAGGATCCCGTAGTAGGCTTCATAGGACTGGAGGATCAGCCCCTGTCGGATCATCCTTCTTTCCACCGTGGCCCCTTCCCGGTGGAGCTCGGCCAGGCGATACTGGGAAAGGAGTGCAAGCCCTGTGAAGAGAGGCTGTTCCAGGGTGGTCTCCGATGCGTACGTCTGGTCCGAACCCGCGGGAAACTTTTGCGTCCCCGCAGGGGTGGAAAACTCGATCTCCGGCATGTATTCCGAAACGCTATAATCAAATTGTGTCTTCAGCTTTGGCAGAAACTCACCGCGGGCCGAGCGCTTCCCCTGTTCTGCGGCCGTGAGGCCGTTATCGGCCACGGCGCTCATGGGGCTCGCCCGCCCGCTCAGACGTCGCGCCGGCGTCAG
>CAZSUQ010000450.1:0-5032 GCA_964609935.1 uncultured Thermodesulfobacteriota bacterium
GAAAGTCTTGGCAAAAGTTGCTTAACCAGGTGTCTCTTTTCACTTGACCATATCAGTTGAACAAGCGTGGAGTTACGCGAATCATCCCGAAATCCGAGCCGTGCTGTATGTCGTTGCCAACGGCAGGGAGATTCATGTCTATCAAACAAATCACGGACCAGGAGCCAAGCCGATATTGAGGATCTCTTACAATGAATTGAAAACCTCGCTTGGAACACTTGGCAGTCTTCTGGCTCCTGAAAGCCTCCTGCGTGACCACCCCGTGAAAGAGGCAGATGTAGGAGAACCAATCGCTCCGGGTTTACGATCAATTGCCAGGATCACAAATGGCTCCATTGTTCTTGAGAAGAACAGTCTGAACATGTCTGCTATGACTGGTTTTACGATCGCTGTAGTCAATGGTTCTGTAGAAAGGAATTCTGATGGACATCTGGAGGCACACCTGGAGACCATAGTCCCTTTTCAGTCGCTACAGAAGCTGAACGAAAAACTGGGGCTTCACAGATTCAAGATGGTCAGTCGGGAAGAGACTTCATTGGGCAATTCCCAGGAACCAACTGTATTCGAAGGAATATCGGAGGGGATTCTCCCTAAAGGGGAACGAGTTCTCAACCTTCTGACGTGGAAAGAAGAGGTCATGCCCTATGCCTTGTCCTTCAGAACAAGGACCTGTACGGATGGTTGCCTGGCTGGGCACGTTTTTTCAGGGCACTTCAGGGCGATCATTGAATATCAGCCCCTTCCACTCACCGTTGCACTCGATGGCAGCTTTCGTCTTCACCTAGCATAGACTGAAGAACCTGTTGACCAATCGCATACAATTGACGCTCGGGTTTTCTGTAGATGATAAAGATCAAAGGGAGAGTCGCTAAGGGTCTGGGGAATGCCTGTCGAAATTTCCAAGGCACCGGCGTTGAAAGAAGGGTTGCCGCTTTGTTGCAGGTGCCAATCATCTATGAAGGAACACTGAATGTCCTAACGGATCAGGCATACTCTGATCTGGATGATGGAATATATGACGATTATATCGAAGCTGAGGACTATAACGGTCGGGAGTGGGTTAAAATTAAACGCTGTAGGGTCAACGGTTTTAGATGCGCCATCGTGCGTCCACTGGACCACTTCGAAGTTGAGAAATTCAAAAGACGAATTGAAGCCATGAGTTCCGAGCGATTGAGAGACAAGTTCGACTTGGCCGATGGTGATTTGGTGACCCTTGAGTTCCAGGGAGACGATGACTGGTGGTCATCTGGCTTATCCAGGAGAACGGAATGAAGTATGTTAGACCGAGAATCTGTACTTGCGTTCGTCCATAGGACATTTCCTTCGAATCCTTTTTCAGCCTACTGAATTGGCGTATAATACAGGCTAGCCCAACAAAGAAAGGGGGTGGTCATATTGAGCAAGCTTTTGACCATCCCCGACGCCACGAGAAAAGGTCGCCGGTGTACCAGTAGGCACTGCGCAGCATCTTGGACGGGGTGAAATTCCAGGACTCGGAGCGATCTCGGGAGTGGCGGTTAAGATGCGATGCGAACTGTACTGAATTCATAATCTACTGGAAGCCCATCTTTCCAAGGTGGGCTTTTTTCTTGAGAGATGTACCTACATGCAGCAGGTTCGTATAGCTGCCATGCATGCGGAGAGAAATCTCGCCCGAAAACCGACTATCTCTAGATGATATCCTGAGTTCATCCACCACAAAAACAGGACAGCAAAGTTTCCGGAAAAATCTTCCGGCGACTTCAAAAATACTGCGCATTTTGTCGAGGTCCTTTCAGGCTTCTGAAAAAGGCCGATGGGGGGCTACCGGGGGGGTCATTTTCGACCCCTTGGACAGGGAAGGAGTGATCAAGAGGAGAAAGCGGGCCGAAAGCTCCACCGCGTAGGGATACTGATCGGGTTCCATTCACTGACATCCGCATTTTCTTGAGCGAAATCCTGCACCGTGGGTATTCCTGCGCTATGCACCAAACACAAAAAGGTCACGGCATCTCCGCAACCCCCTGAAATCATTGGAGCCGGCGAACGGAGTCGAACCGTTGGCCTGCTGATTACGAATCTGGTTATGGCTAAGCAAACAAAAGTAGAGAAGAGTTTAAAAAGGTAATTATTCTTAATAGGTTAACTAACTTCTTAACACCCTTCTTTCCGCTGATTCTTCACCATAAATACCGTTCTTTACCGTTGTCTTTGCCCGTTTTTGGCAAGATTTTGGCAAATGCGAAATCACAGAAAAACCTTGCGCTATTAAAGGATAGGTGATAAATCTTTAACAAATCGATGGGCAATTAAAACTTCTTGAATAGGCAAGGGACCGGTGAAAAGAGGCCTGACCGGCAAACACCTGACCATTTCCACAGCAGGGGATGAGACTTGCCGGGCATTTCTTCCGGATCCGCTGCCACCTGAGCCCTCCATCGAAGTCGACCAAGGCCTGCGGGAATCCATGGACAAGGCCCTCATTGCGCTCGGTCGTCTGGACAGTGTTTCCTCACTGCTGCCGGATATATCCCTTTTCCTCTACATGTATATTCGCAAAGAGGCTGTTCTGTCTTCCCAGATCGAGGGCACCCAATCTTCCCTGTCCGACCTGCTCCTTTTTGAGTCCGAACAAGCGCCCGGTGTTCCTCTCGACGACGTGCAGGAAGTTTCCAATTATGTTGCAGCGATGAATCATGGACTCCAGCGGCTTAGAGAAGGGTTTCCGCTGTCGCTTCGTCTCATCCGAGAGATTCACCAAGTTCTGCTCAGCAAGGGGCGGGGGAGTGACAAAAACCCCGGAGAGTTCAGGAGATCACAGAACTGGATAGGGGGCACGCGACCCGGAAACGCGGCGTTTGTACCACCTCCCCCAGATCGCGTTCCGGAATGTATGAACAAGTTGGAAATGTTCCTTCACAACAAGCCTCAAAAGGTGCCTTTGTTGATCAAGGCGGCCCTGGCTCACGTTCAGTTCGAAACTATTCATCCCTTCCTGGACGGAAACGGCAGGCTGGGCAGGTTGCTCATCACCTTCATTCTTTGCTCCGAAGAAACCCTTGCAGACCCCCTCCTCTATCTCAGTCTGTACTTCAAAACCAACCGGACGCGATATTATGATCTGTTGCAGACGGTCCGGATGGAGGGAGACTGGGAAGTCTGGTTGGAATTCTTTCTCGATGGGGTCAGGGATACGGCTGAAGAGGCCGTGCAGACGGCCAAAACCTTAACGAAAATGTTCGAAGAAGACCGCCGAAAAATCGAATCAATAGGAAGGGCGGCCGGGTCGGCCCTGCGCGTTCACCACCTGCTCCAGCAGGCTCCCTTGATCTCCATAAACAAGGCCTCTAAAGAGACGGGACTCTCCATACCCACCGTAACGGCTTCACTGAAGTCTCTTCAGAAACTCGGAATGGTAAAGGAACTGACCGGACATCAGAGAGGGAGACTCTTCGGATATCAGAAGTACATCGATATCCTCAACCGGGGTACTGAATTGTAAAGAACGGTTTCAGGTATGGGACACTCAGTCGTCGGCCTTGAATTCTTCACGGAATGCGAAATTGTCCACAAGGCCGGTGTGTTTGTTGACCAGAATAAAGAGCCGGTTTATTCGAACATCGTTTGTCGATTTGCTGTACGCGCCGGGCACGCCCACAGGGACGAAGTAGGTAGCATTTCGCCGCCTCCAACTCGTCTCGACGTAGAGATAGGCGATATGATCTTCGTCAATACTGCTGTAGGCCAAAAGCCTTGCTGATTCTTCGTAACACCCCGGATCACATTTGGGCAGATTCGCAACATACTTGTTCTTTTCAATGAGGCGGTTGTAGTCCTCGCACTTGGACTTCATCGCTGCTCGCTGTTCACCCATGGTGCTATCTGTGTTTACGGTAACCTCGGCCCCGTCCGCCTCAAAGTCCGGAGTCCCGAAGAGTGAAAGAATCTCTGTCCCTGTCGTCTTCCCCCTTACCAACTTGGTGACGTTCTGCACCAGCGGCGGATCATGTACGAATATGTCGCTGTAGCGGTGTACACAACCCTGAACGAACAAAAAAACCACCACCATCAATAGACAGAAGATACTTCTTCGTCTCTCAAACATCTGAGTCCTTTCAGTTTGCTATTGGCACACCTGACACGATTTCCGTGACCACATGTTCTTTTTTGGAAACAAAGATCAAGAACTCGTTCGCGCGACATACAGAGTCCGCGTCAACATGCGCACCAACTGCAGGCGCCACACCCTTGAAGTCCCCTGAGACTTCCGAGTACTGGTAAAACAGGATGACCGTGCCCTCGGGTGAAGTCAGAGTCCGCTGCGGATAATGGGTGTGAACGGAATAGCATCCTTGATTCATGATGGCTGTATCGTAATCGAGCACCTGTTGGGTACCGTCGATAATGAGGTTTGGCGGCCCCAAGATGCGCAAGACTTCCGTGAGCGTGGTAACGCCCACTTCTATTTCCGTTATCTTCCCAGGATCCAAGGGCGACCCCACAGTCATGTGATGGGTGCCTCCAAAGCATCCGAAGAAGATAGACAAAAGAGGAAGGAGTATAGAGAGGGCCAAGAATCTTGCCGATCTGCTCATACTTCACCCTATCCCTTTTACGGTTTTGAGGTTTCCGCCCGGTAGGCCACATCCTCAACGATGTTGGATTTGTCGTTCAGCAGCAGAAGAAGTTCGTCACTCCTTATTTTGGTAATGGAATCAAGGTATTTGATGGCAATATAATTCGCCTCAGAGGCCTTTGTGTTGGTACGCCCCGATTTGTAGAAGAGCACGTACTGACCCGGATCGATACTGCTCAGCCGTCGATTCAGGGTACACGAGAAATAGCCATGCAAGCCTACGGATGAGTAAGACTCCTTCATGTCCGCCTCGCCCCTGAACATGCTGTGAGGCGGTCCCAACAAACGGAATACATCGGATCGAGTTGACTGTCCGACGATGATCTGCCGTATTGTTCCCTCTTCTATGGGAATTCCGAATTCCTGACTGGGCTTTAGAGACAGGTTAATCCTGACTAAAATAGTCATAAAAAA
>CAZSUQ010000451.1:0-5024 GCA_964609935.1 uncultured Thermodesulfobacteriota bacterium
GCTGGGACTTCCCTGCGTGGGAATCGGCACATGGGACATCCACGCCGGACTCGTGTGCAGGGAAGACCCGGAAGAAGCCGTTCAATACGTCCTTGAACGAATTCGGGAGCGAGGTGTGGCTTGAACCAAGGGCGCCTGCGGGCCGCCTCTCTTGTCCTTTTCGTCCTTCTGGGCGCTGTACTGGTCCAATCGGCCTGCCGACAGGTTCACCTCAAAACAAGACAGGGCGTCTATCACACGGTGGGCCAGCATGAAACCCTCTGGAGCATCTGTCGCGCCTACGGCGTGAGCATCGAGTCGGTTTGTCGGTTCAACAGGATCAAAAATCCCAAACTCGTTGTAGCCGGACGGAAGATCTTTCTTCCTGGAGCGGATGAAGTCCAGAAGGTGATCGTCAAGAGATCTTCAATTGCAAGGGAGCCCGGGACACCCGATCCCGTTGTTGCAAAAAAACATACGAACAAGAAACGGCCCGAACCTGTACGGAAGGTCCCGGCCACGGGGCCTTACCCTTTACCGAAAAAAAAGAAAAAGGCCCTCCCGTCCTTTCGCTGGCCCTTGAAAGGGAGGATCACATCCAAGTTCGGTATTCGGAACGGGCAGCGTCACGATGGGATCGACATTGCGGCCCCGAAGGGGACCCCGATCCATGCTGCCGCCCGTGGGGAGGTGATCTACAGCGACGACGGAATCCGGGGTTACGGGAACCTGGTCATCATCAAGCACCACGGCGATTTCAGCACCGTGTACGCACACAACCTGAGAAACCGGGTGAAAGTGGACGACAGAGTTGAAAAGGGCCGGGTAATCGGGTATGTGGGAAATACCGGACGGAGCACGGGATATCACCTTCATTTCGAGATTCGAAAGGGTACGAGGGCAGAAAATCCCATGAAGTACTTACCATAAATTCTCAAGAAGGGAGAAGCGAGATGGATGAGCTGAAGAAGACGATCCGAGAAGTCCCTGACTGGCCCAAGGAGGGAATCCTCTTTTACGACATCACCACGCTCCTGAAAGATGCGGATGCCTTCAAGAAGGCGATTGATGCCATGTGCAAACCGTACGAAGGCCGGAAGATCGATGCCATGTTGGGGGTCGAATCGCGCGGCTTCATTTTTGCGTCGGTGATGGCCGAACGCCTTGGAACCGGGTTCATCCCGGTGCGCAAGCCAGGCAAACTCCCCTCAAGCGTAATCTCGGAAACCTATGCCCTCGAGTATGGGGAAGACACCATTGAAATGCACGAGGACGCCGTTCAGCCGGGACAAAAGATCCTGATCGTGGACGACCTCCTGGCCACCGGAGGAACGGCACAAGCTGCGTGCAACCTGGTGAAAAAAGCGGGAGGCGAGGTGGCGGGGTGCTGTTTCATGGTTGAACTGACCTTCCTGAATGGAAGGGAGAAACTGGCGGATTACGAGTTGTTCAGCCTCCTGCTGTACGATACGTGAGACGGGTGCACACCGAGAGAAGGCTTCATGCAGGTTGCGGGCTCCGTCCGTCAGTTGGTGATCTGGTCGATGATGGAAGGGTGGAATCCCAGATAGGTCTTCCCGTTGATGTCAAGGACCGGTACGCCTCGATATCCGCCCACTTTTCCGACCATCTCCTTCATGTAGTCCGGGTTCTTTTCAACGTCCTTGACCGTGAAGGGGACCTTCTTCTTCTTCAGGTAGTTGATGGCCATGGAGCAGGCAGGACACCATGAGGTGACGTAAACGGTTATGGACGGATCCGATTTCTTTTTCACCGTATCCGGGGTTTCCTGCTTTTTGGCAACTTCTTCGGCACCCTCAGGGCGGGCCGAGACAGCCCGGGCATCCGGGCCGGGAATCGTGGCAACCTGAAAACAGAAGAGAAGGGCGAGTAACCCCACGAGCATCCGAGTGACGGATCGTCCTCGAACGGCTGGGGTTGGATGACGGTTGGGGTTCGGCGTTTGTTCTTGCATGAATGACCGCTCCTGTTTTCTTGTCTTGCGGTACGCTATATGGATAAGATATTCTCAACGTAAAATATCAGTGTAGCACAATGTGGGGGGGTGTTCCAAGCCTGCGATGCCCCATTGCCTGCGATGCCCCATGGAAGACTGAACGTGTAGAGGGAGGAAGGGCCTACATGGATGCCGTGATCGATTTCCTGTATGAGGCCGGCTTTCTGAAGAAGCTTTCCCGGAGCGGGTATGCCTATCTCGGATCCGGGAACGAATCGGTTGCAGACCATACCTGTCGTACGATGTACATTGCTTACGTGCTTGCTCAAATGACGGAAGGTGTGGACATGGAACGGCTGCTCAAGATGTGCCTGTTTCACGACCTGCCGGAAGCAAGGATCGGAGACCTGAACTACGTGAACAAGAAGTATGTGAATTCCGATGAGGACAAGGTTCTCCAGGAAATGGTCATGCGGCTTCCCTTTGGAGAAGAGATCGCCGCCCTGGTCAATGAGTTCAACGGCAAGCAGACCCTGGAGGCCCGGCTTGCCAGCGATGCGGATCAGTTGGAGCTGTTGCTCCACGTGAAAGAGCAGGCCGATGTGGGGAATCAACGTGCCGGGACATGGGTCGAGTATGCCTTTCAACGGCTCCAGACGGATCCGGCCCGGCAGTTGGCACGCCTGGCCATGGAAACGGATTCCACACGCTGGTGGCTTGCCGAGCGGGAGGAAGAAACCAAGAAGATGTGAGGGCGGGAACCCCGCCGCGTGCACTGTGTGAATGGGGGAACCGCCCGCAGGGCAAAGAGCATCCACTTTCATGAGGGAGAGAACCCATGCAAAGCCGTTGTGGAAAAGGGACATCCACGGCAAAGGGGCGTAAACCGGAATCGTGCCTGACTCGCCTGATTCCCTTTGTTTTGCTGAGCCTTCTTTTCACCTTTGCCGGTTGTGCCGCCCCCAAGGCCACACAACCGGGGCCGTCAAAGCAGACCACGAAAAGAGATGGCACGTCATCGAAACATTACATCGTGGAGACCGGATGCGTTTCACTCACCGGGGACGCGGGTCGAGACCGCCTTGCAGCGGACCAGGCGGCCAGGGCGGAGGTGGCCAAACGGATCGAGGTCAAGGTTGTCCAGCTCGTTGAAGATATCCAGCGGGAGGAGGGGGTGAACGAACAGGTTCAAGCCTCCTATGCCATATCGATTCAAACCCAGGAGACAGTGGATCGCACATTGATGGGTATCAAGATCAGCGAGCGCAAGACAAGGAAGGAAGAGGGGCTGCAATGCTCGATGGCCGTGCTGGACAAGGCGGCCATGGCAAGCAGGATCCGGGGGGAAGTGGACAAGCTCCTTGCAGAGGTGCAGACCCACCTCTCCGGGGCCGAGGCGGCTCTGGCCCAGGGGAGCCCTGCGGATGCTCTACGTGATTACACGTTGGCCACACTGGTTCTGAACCAGGCAGCCGTGGAGGCAAGCCTGTTGCGTGATCTGGGCTACAGGCCGCTCTCCCTGCCTTCCCGTGTGGGGATCTGGAAGAAATGGATGCAAACCCTTCAGGCGATCGAGGTGGAGCCTGCAGGAGGGAACCGCCAGCGGGGACGGCCCGGGGATCCTCTGGCCAAGCCGCTCGCACTGAGGACGATCTATGGAGCAGGGGTACCCGTTGCGAATCTTCCTCTCAAGGTTCTTCGCGCCCCCAAGAATGGCGAGATGCAGGTGGAAGGGGTCACGGATGGCCGCGGCGAAGCTTCCTTTCTCGTGTTCAGGGCCGGGTCCACGGGGAAGGCCATGGAAGAGGTGGCTGTGGGCATCGACTGGCAGCGTCTGCTTCAGGCAGGGGACGTTCCCTCCGAAGAAGCGCCGTGGAAGATCTGGGACACGCGCGAAATCGTACTGACGTATTCGCTTCCCTATGCAGGGGACTACCGTGTTGGAGTGGCGGTCTATGAGGCAGGGACCGGACGCCCCATGGCCGGCTCGCCCATCCAATCCGCCCTGCTCGAAGGGCTTCAGAAAAAGGGGTTCAAGACCCAGGATGTCTTTGCCATGTCCGGTGCCGTTGGCCAGGCGTTTCGCAAAAAGCCAACCATCGAGGAATCCTGCAGGATCCTTGGGAAGAAACTCGACATCCTCGTAATTGGGGAGGTTTCGCTTGGCTTTTCAAGTCGTTTTGATAACGATTTATTCTTTTATCGGGCCCGGGGCATGATCCAGGGGATCACGCTTTCGAGTGGAAGGGTTTTGGCCACACTGGATGAGGAAGAGAAGGGAGGGGGGCTGGATGAGACGCGCGCCTCCAAGAAGGCCATTTCCAACCTGGGGGAGAAACTCCGAAAGGAGGTCGGCTCTGCGCTTGTAAAGAAGCTGGAGTGATCTCAAAGGTCCATTTTTCATCATAGGCCACAGGAACCGACCGGCGAGATGAGATCGAGGCGGTACGCACCTCCATTCCCTTTCTTCTTCCTGTCCCTGATCTGTTTGACCGGGGCCGCTTCCCCTGTTCATGGAGAAGACTCCTGGGCCCCGGACTCCTTTTCCTGGGGCTTTCAGATGTCCCACAGGTTCCGGACCGAGGAGAACGTCCCCCAGTACCTGGATACCCTGTGGGGGGGCCCCCAATGGGAGCTTTATCAGGCCCAGATGGTGCTTTCCCTGGATCTGGAATGGGATGCCCTGGGCCTCGTTTCCCTGACCATGGACAGCGGCGAGATCTCCGAGGAGACGATCCAGGGGGACGGCCTGGAAAACGGCCGCTCCAAGGATGCGTACTTTCAGGAAGCCTATGTGGAAAGTACGTTTCTCGATCGTGCAGGGATTGCTTTCAAGCTGGGACAGCAGCACCTGGTCTGCGGAGAAGGCCATATCCTGGATGATTTTCTTCCCGCAGGGCAGGTGGGACTGGACATGGAGAGAATCCTGGGGATTCCCTGGGGTCTGTATGCCATGCTGGCTCACTTGAGAGGGTCGAGCTTCTATACGCAGTTCAAGGCTGTCCATCCCTTCAGCGAGTATGAACGATTCACCCTGTCTGTGGGTTGGCTTCACGATCCGGAAGGATTTTTTGGCGAACTGCTGGAG
>CAZSUQ010000452.1:0-5021 GCA_964609935.1 uncultured Thermodesulfobacteriota bacterium
ACCACAATATGTGGACCTCCTTCGGAAAAATTTAAAAAAAAATAGGTCAATTCTTCTTTGCAGCCTTGACAACACAAAGGCAGTGATTAAATTTGGTCAATCAACAATTTAGCAATCCCCCACATTGGTTGCTAAAAAGACAATCTAACCGGCCGGATCCCTTAGAAAAAGCACCATGCTGCCGTAAACGCGGAGTCGAGAAAGGTTCATCTCGCAGCTTTTGCGCTGCAACCCCTTGGAAATAAGACGCATTTCTTAACAGGTCCTGGAACGACGACCTTTGCTTTGCCATCTCCGGCAGGGAGGGCACCCGGAACACCCTCCTCCCCTGGAACCGGAGGAAAGAATTCTACACGAGATTTCCAGTTTGTGATTCAGTTGTTTTTATCCATTACCCTATTTCACTTAACCAAAGGAGGTGTACGAGATGAAGGTAAGACCGTTGGGGGACAGGATCCTTGTCAAGAGGATTGAGGAAGAGGACACGTCAAAGGGCGGAATCATCATTCCGGAAACGGCCAAGGAAAAGCCTCAGGAAGGCAAAGTCGTTGCAGTAGGAAAGGGCAAGATGCTCGAGGACGGCAAGGTCGTACCCCTGGAGCTGAAAGCGGGCGACAAGATCCTGTTCGGAAAATATTCCGGCACAGAGGTGAAGATCGAGGGCGAAGAGCACCTCATCATGAGAGAGGATGACATTCTAGGCGTGATCGAGTAAATCGTAACCGACGAAAAGTCCTGAATGAAAGGTTTCATGAGAATCACTTAAAAGGAGGTGTAGGTTAAAATGTCTGGAAAAGCAATCATATTTGCTGAAGAAGCAAGGGCAAAGACCCTGAAGGGTGTAAACGCCCTGGCCAACGCAGTCAAGGTAACCCTGGGTCCGAAAGGCCGGAACGTCATCCTGGACAAGAGCTTCGGCTCACCCACCGTGACCAAGGACGGCGTGACCGTGGCAAAGGAAATCGAGCTGAAGGACAAGTTCGAGAACATGGGCGCCCAGATGGTCAAGGAAGTGGCCAGCAAGACCAGTGACGTGGCAGGCGACGGGACCACCACCGCCACCGTGTTGGCCCAGGCCATCTACCGGGAAGGGTGCAAGGTCGTGGCCTCGGGCGCCAATCCCATGGACGTGAAACGCGGCATCGACAAGGCCGTGGTCAAGGCCGTGGACGAGCTCAAGAAGATGACCAAACCCACACAGGACCGCACCGAGATCGCCCAGGTGGGCACCATTTCCGCCAACGGCGACGAGGACATCGGCAATCTCATTTCCGAGGCCATGGACAAGGTGGGCAAGGAAGGCGTCATCACGGTGGAGGAAGCCAAGGCCATGGAGACCAGCCTCGAGGTGGTGGAAGGGATGCAGTTCGACAGGGGCTATCTCTCTCCTTACTTCGTGACCGACCCTGAAAAGATGGAAGTGGTCCTGGAAGAACCTTACCTTCTTTTCCACGAAAAGAAGATCAGCAACATGAAGGACATGATTCCCCTGCTCGAGAAGACGGCCCAGTCCGGCAAGCCGATCCTGATCCTTGCCGAAGACATTGAAGGCGAGGCCCTGGCGACGTTGGTGGTCAACAAGCTCAGGGGCACGCTGAAATGCGCCGCCGTGAAGGCCCCCGGTTTTGGGGATCGAAGGAAGTCGATGCTCGAGGACATGGCCATCCTGACCGGCGGACAGGTCGTGGCCGAAGAGCTGGGCCTCAAGCTGGAGGGCGTGAGCCTGGACGATCTCGGCACGGCCAAGAAGGTGCGGATCGACAAGGACAACACCACCATCATCGAAGGCGCAGGCGCAGGTGAGGCCATCGAGGGCCGCATCAAACAGATCCGCGCACAGATCGATGAGACCACCTCGGACTATGACCGCGAGAAACTCCAGGAGAGGCTGGCAAAGCTGGCCGGCGGCGTGGCCGTCCTGCGGGTGGGTGCCGCCACCGAGACCGAGATGAAGGAAAAGAAGGCCCGTGTTGAGGATGCCCTGAACGCCACCAAGGCCGCTGTTGAGGAAGGGATCGTACCGGGAGGCGGCGTTCCGCTGATCCGGATCATCGCCACGCTGGACAGCCTGAATTTGGAAGGCGACCAGAAGGTGGGTGTGAACATCGTGAAGAGAGCGCTGGAAGAACCCCTGCGCCACATCTCGGAGAACGCGGGATGGGAAGGCTCCATCGTTGTGGAAAAGGTCAAGGGCGCGGAAGGCGCCTCCGGCTTTGACGCAGCCAAGGAGGAGTTCGGTGACATGATCAAGGCCGGAATCATCGATCCCACCAAGGTGGTCCGCTGCGCCATCCAGAACGCGGCCAGCGTGGGCGCGCTCCTGCTCACCACCGAGGCGGTGATTGCAGAGCTGCCGGAAGACAAGAAAGACATGCCCGCCATGCCTCCGGGCGGTATGGGCGGCATGGGTGGTATGGGCGGTATGGGCGGTATGTATTAATCTCCATCTTCTCAGAAAGCAAAAGCGCTTTCCGGTCCCTGCGGCCGGAAAGCGCTTTTTTTGTTTTACCGGCCCGCTAGCCGATGACTACATGGCCCACGCCATCCATCCCTTCGATCTCCTCCTTCACGTCCAGGATCCGGTCGGGCTTTTTCTTCTCCAGGACATTGGAATTGATGGACACACTCCCGTCTCTTACCTGGACGCGGATATCCGGATACGAATCAACGAATGCCGCCCGGATCCTTCCGGCCAGCTCACTGTCGGTCAGACACTTGAGTGAATAGGTGACGGGCTGGAATTTCACGTCTCCCGCGGTTTCGGTAATGATGTTCACGGATCGTTCCGGCCCGATCCGGCTCACGTCGATTTCCAGGTCGAACCCGGCCGAGTCCGCCTCCTCCAGGCCAAACATGAGCCGTGAATAGTTCCGGGTGAATTCCGACTCCTTTCGAAGCATTTCCCGGGCCTTCTTCTCCGGAACCTTCTCTGCCTCCACCTTCCTTTGCAAGCGTTCCTCGAAGTCGGCCAGCAGGCGTACCTTCAGGATGTGCGAAACCCCTTCCACGAACAGATGCCCCTCCCGGCCGTGATACACCACCTTGTCCTGTCCCAGCACACTCAGGAACGCAGCCTGGATATAGGCCAGGTTCCGTGTTCGCACGCTGGAAAACGAGTCCCGGAAAGACGGGGTGGTCTCCAGCGCTTCTTTGAGCTTTTCCATGGGAACGTCGTATCTCCCTGATGCCTCCGACAGAACCTCAGAGCCCTTGATGCACTTGTAATCGAGCTGCCGGGCCACCTTTTCGGCGATGTCTTCACGGCTACAGTACGATTCTGCGGAAATGATGACGACAGACATGGCGTTCTCTCCGTGGTTGGACGTGTAAATCAGGCATCCGAGGACGGCCTCAACCCCTTCGAACGAAGCTCGATGTTATGGATCCCCTCCACCTCGCGGGCCAGTGCTCCGATCTTTTCTTCCAGCTTTCTCCCCTTCCGCTCTTCGGCCCTGGTGTGAACGATCACGTTACCGTATTCAGAGGTGACCACGATGTTGTGATCCAGGTCCAGCAGCATGGACTTGACCTTGCACGCCAGGGCCAGGTCCTCCAGCTTCCGCCTTGCGCCTTCCGTTTGCCTGAAGGCCTCGTGGGACGCTGCCAGACAGATCTGGTCGACCGCCCCCTCCACCGCGATCTTGTCTATGCAGATCACCAGGTCGTAAAGGGCCGGGTCCCATGGATCCACCCCGTACAGCTTCTTTGTCCACTTCCTGCGTTCTTCATCGTCAAGCTGAATCAGGCTCCGGGCCTCCTCCCTGTCGCTGATCCGCTCACGCTCCATCTCTGCTGCAATCCTTGTCTCCAGGGCCGCAAGGATACGAACCTTGAGGACGTTCGGGATCCCCCTGAGCAGGATGTGGCCGGCAAGGCCGTGATAAACGATGTTCCCCTCCTTGACGCGCTCGAGCAGGGCACTCTGGATGTAGGAAATATACGACACCTTCCCGTGCCGGAAACGGTCGAGCACCGATGGCGCGTCATGGATGGCCCGGACGAGCTTGACCTCCGGGATGTTGAACCGATCCGAGGCCTCCAGGAGTACATCGCGGCTCACACACGCGAACCCGAGCTTTGCTGCCACGCCTTCCGCCACTTCCTTGCCCTTGCTGTAGGACCCACGAGAGATGGTTACGATCGCCATGAGAAACCCCTTTTCGGTTTTGAAGGAGTTGTTTAACCGGCCTGATCCGTATCCATACGCTGGTTCCCCAGCCGTTCTTCCTCAGAGATAGAAGAGATAGATGGTCCCGATCATCACCACGATGAAGATGATGCTCAGGATTCCCCCGGCCTTCATAAAGTCCACGCTACGGTAGTGCCCCGGCCCCATGTACAGGGCATTCACCTGATGCGTGGGGAGCATGAAGGAGTTGGATGTGGCCAGTCCCACGACCAGGGCGGCCATTCGCGGGTCCGAGCCCGCGGCAAGGGCCATGTTCACCACGAGCGGAACGAGAAGCACGGTGGCACCCACGTTGGAGATCACCAGGGTGAAGATCGTGGAGAGCACGCCGATGACCGTGAGCAGAACAATGGTGGACACCGATCCTCCCAGGGCGCCGAGAACCCTGTGAGCGATCCATGCGGCTGTTCCCGTCTTTTCCGTTGCAATCCCCAGCGGGATGAGGCCGGCCAGGAGAAAGATCGTCCGCCAGTCCACGGACTGGTAGGCCTCGTCGATGGTCAGCACCTTGGTGAGGATCATCCCCAGGGCCCCGGTCATGAGACACACGGAGAGCTGAATCTTGAAAACGAGGATCATGGTCAGGGCCACCATGAGCCAGAAAGCGGCAAAGACGGCCTTCTCGGGCTTCATCTCTTCCACGTCGATGGGGGTGTTGAAGATGAAGAGCCGTTCCTTTTGAAGGATCTTGAGCCTCTTCCAGGTCCCCTGAAGCAGGATGGCGTCCCCCACCCCCAGGACGACATCCGAGAGGTCCATCTTCAGGACCCGGCCCTGCTGGTGGATCGCCAGGGGGTTGAGGCGAAACCGCTCCGGCAGGTTCAGTTCTTTC
>CAZSUQ010000453.1:0-5010 GCA_964609935.1 uncultured Thermodesulfobacteriota bacterium
AGATCAGGTGCGGCGGGGAGGGGTCCACCTCCCGCGTATCACCGGTCAGCCCGTCGTACATGGTCCAGTCGGGCCTGTGGTACTTGTTCCCCACCAGCATGCGGCTGAAGGTGAATCCGGACGGGCCGATGACCACCGGTGCGCCCACGCGGGCAAAGCCGGCGGCCTTGGCGAGCATCTTGTCCGAGGCCGCCCCCCAGATGATCACGGCAAAGGGTGCCCGGTTCAGGCTGTAGTCGGCGGGCTGGTCAAAGTTCGCCTTGATGGAGATGCCGCCGCCGAGCTGGGCGAACTTGAACATGGAGGCCAGGATGTGGGAATCCGCGGAGCATCCGCCGCAGTTGACCAGGCCCTTCAGGGTGGCCATGCTCGGATAGTTCTCCACAAAGGCCTTGCCGGCCGTCTCCTCCAGCCGGCGGGCCACGTCCCCGGCCGCGCAGCCCGCGGTCATCACGACACAGTTGCGGTCCAGAAGCTCTTTGGCCATCTCCGCCATCTCCTCGTCTGCGCCCGGGTACTGGCCGCATCCCAGAAGGGTGACCATGCCCGGACCGTTTCCCCCCAGAACGAGGCCGAAGGTCAGGTCGCGAAACTCCAGGTGGCTCAGGGGACCGCGACCCGGGCGCATGCGGAACGTATCCGAAGCGATCTTGTCCGCGGATGCGGCGAGCAGGCAGTCGATCACCGGGATCTTTTCCGGGCAGACGGCCTCGCACCGGCCGCAGAAGAAACATCGGTCGTAGAGATCTGCAAGCGCGGCCAGGTCGTCTTCCTTCAGGGCCTTGCCGATGGTCAGGGAATTCGGGCAGGCGTGGAAGCAGAGGTCGCAGGCCGTACACGCCTCGCCGGCCCTGGCCAGGACCGACGCTTCCGGCCCGGCCCCCGTCTTTCCTGAAAAGTCCTTGAAAAAGCCCGTGACAGCCTCGGCCGCCTTGTCCGAAGAGCGCACGAGCAGGCTTTCGCCCTTTCTCAGCCTTTGCACCACTCCATCCACGCTGTCTCCGGAGGCATCGGCAAGGGCCTGGGAGGCAAGGGAACCCACGGCCAGGACCGGCACCCCTGCCTTTGCGGCGTGCTCCACGATGTCAAGAGGAGCGCAGGAATCCGAGGCCACGATCAGGTCCGGGATGCCGGAGCGGACCGCCTTGAGAGCCTTGCCCGTGGATGTGAGCACCTTCCCGGCGGGGTAAAGACGGACCAGCTCATGGCCTGCGTTTCCGATCCCCGTGATCTCGATTTCCGGTGCCAGCCCCTCCTCCTCGAGGCGGCCGATGGAGTAGAAGATGGGCAGCAGGTCATCACCGAAGAAGGCCAGAACCGGACGGCTCTGATCCACGGTGCCCAGACCCACAGGGGTGCGGGCTTCAGGGTAGAAGGCCATCTCCATGACCGAGAGGTCGCCCGTGGAGAGGGATCCGAAACAGCAGATCTTGACCAGTTCCTCTGTCTCCGAGGCCAGGAACTGGATGCTGCCCAGGTGCAGGCTCCGTGACTCCAGGTCCATGGGGTCCCCGGTTTCCTGGAGAAGGACGGCCGACTGTTCGATGAACTGGGCTTCCGCGTAGGCCAGGGCCCGGTCAAGTTCTCCGAGGTTCTTCGGGTCAAAGCCCGTGAGCACGGAGATGTTGCAGCTGGGGTAGGTGATGGACTGGCCGAGCTCGATGGGTTTCTCGGGCCCAAAGGCCCGAAGCGCTTCATTGAGGACCCGCCGCGCAGATGCGATTGCCTTGCCCGCACCGGAGAGATGCTCTCTCAGGCTGTTTCGCGCGTTGGCCGTTTGCTCGCCGGACTCAGGGGCCCCTTGACGGCCCCCTTCTTCCCTCCGGGTATACAGGGGGCGGTAACGACGCAACAGGATCCTGTCCCATTCCGCCAGGTCCTCGGCCCTGGAGTATGGGCGAATCCGGGTATCGTACTGCTTGACGCGCGTCTCGATGTAATCGCTCCTGAGGATGTTACGCACGAGTTCGTCGTTGCCCCGGATGTCCGGCGTGATCTCTCCCAGGTCCACCATGAGATCACCGACCTTTTCCGTGCTCTCCCCCTGTTTCGGCTTTCGGAAGGCCTGAAGGCGATCGATGCCCGGCTCTTCGGGCTTGCCGTCCGGGCCCTCGGGCTCGTGATCCTCCTTTTCGAAGAAGTCGGTCTCGGCCATGCACTTCTCGCAGACCGTTCGTCGTTTCTGAGCCGGACCCAGGACCCCCTCGGTGCTCAGGCCCTTGACGCGGTGAGATGCGGAAATGTCCTCTGTCTGCACCACATGCTTGCACATCTCACACAGGTCGATCCCGCACACGACGCACTGTTCCGCCGCCTCGTTCTGGTTGCACACCTTGCATACGATTGCCTCGGACATCGTTCGTTCTCCCTTTCGCCTGTTTCATCTCCCGGTCAGGATGTCATGACGCTGTGTTCCTTGAGTACCGCGTCTCGTATCGTCATCGTGTTTTCGATCATGGTGACCCGGCCTCGGCCGATCCGGGCGATCTTCTGCATGAGGTCCGGGTCGGCATTCTCCTCGTTGATACAGATGCAGGAGATGGTGATCCCCTTGCGCACGGTGCGGGCGGCTTCCTGGACCGCAAAGCGGGCCGGCGAGGGGTGCGGGGCCGTGGCATCCCCGTCCGACACCAGGATGATGTGCTGCTTGCTGTGGCTTTTCGAGTGCCGGGAGAAAAGCATTCTCGCCTTGAGGAGTCCGTACCCGAGATTCGTGAACGCGTTCTCGTGGAGGTCGAGGTCGAGGATCTTTTCCGTGAGCAGGTAGGTGTTGTCCGTCATGTCCGAGACCACACCGGCCATGTTGGAAAACGTCACCAGCCCCATCCTGTCTCCGTACTGTGAGGAGGCCAGCGCCAGGGCGATGGCGCCTTCCTTTGCGTACCAGAGCTTTTCCAGCTGTTCCATGGTGCCGGAGAGATCGAGGCACAGGAGGATGTCCATCCGTGTACGGATGTCTCTCTTCACGACCCGGAGGTCCTGCCGGGTGATCTCCCTGTGGCGGTTTCGGATGGCCTGGCGGAGGGTGTCCTTGAGCGAAAAATCCCGGTAGCTGTCGCCGAAGCGCCATGCACGGGTTCCCACCACGCGTCCCTCCCCCACAGGGATCTTCTTGCCCGTCCGGTGCTTTCCAAAGCCCACCATGGGGCCGGACTCCCAGAGCCGCGGTGCCAGCTTCTCCAGGAGGAGGGCGATCCCCTTCTGGGAAAGCCTGTACCCCCTTTCACCGGCGGAAAGGATCCGGCGGTCCTCCAGGAGATCCAGGGTCCTGATGAGCGCTTCCTCCTCCAGCCTGGCCCGCAGCTCAGCAGAGAGACGCTCCTGTTTCTCACGGACCTCCTCGATATCGGCCAGGAGGTCGAACGTCAGGTTGTCCTCCATGTTGCGGTCACGTGTTCCCTCCAGCATTCGATCCAGGATCCGGCCATGCAGCCGGGAGAACTCGGATTCCGGGAATCGCTTGATTCGCTTGAGCAGGAGATCGAAGAGACCGAACTTCAGTGGCTTGCGAAAATGGTCTGCCCTTGCGATCTCATCCACGAGGGCGAGCATCTTGTCCGCGGACAGGGGAACCAGGGAAGGGGATGTGCTTGCGATGCCCAGGGCATGGTTTACGATCTCTTCGATGACCTCGTCTGGAGATCGGCTTGATGCTGCATGGGAGGCAAGGCTCACCCGGTGAGGAAGGGCTGACTTCGAAGCAGGAGGTAGAACCTTTGCCGGGGACCCGTCCTGAAGGATTCCCGCATAGGAGGCCAGCAGTTCCCCGTAGCGGATGGCGCCTCTCGTGGAGATGCCCCGATGGAGGTCCCCGTGGCTCCGGCTGTGACGCACCACCTTCATGGCCGGCTCCACCCACGGAAGTGACGTTCGGCCTCCGGACAGGAGGCCGGCCTCGAACCCCGGGTCCGACAGGTTGTCCAGCGGGATTCGGTCGAAGTGGTCCGCCAGGTCCATGGGCATTCGGGAGAAGCCCTCTGCGGACCCGGTTCCCACAACCAGGATGTCCAGCGGAAACCGCTCTTCCCGGCTCCCGATGGTGACGCCTTCGCCGGCGAGCGATGCCAGGATTGCGTTCATCACGCGTTCCGGGACGCGGTCCATGAAGTCCATCAGGAGGATGCAACCGTTTGCCCTGAGAAGCTTGCCGGGCACAAAGGCCCTCAGGTCCAGGATGCCGTATTCGATGGCGCTCTGAGGGTTCAGGTCCCCGATGAGGTCAGCCGCCTTCAGCTCGGCGCTTCCCGACACACGGTGAACGCGGGCCGGGCCCGCAAGGACCGCAGGGCCGAGGGTCTCATCCCGGGCGATCCGTTCATTGCACCAGGGACATGCCGGGGAGAGGATCTCGCAGTTGAGAGGGCAGCTCTCCACAACGGTCCGGTCGCCAAGGATCCGCACGATCCGTTTTGCGACCTCGGTCTTTCCTACGCCCGGCGGTCCGGTAAGCAGGATGTGATGGCCGGACAGGAGCGATGCCGTCAGGTCAACGGCGGTTTCGGGCGGAACCGAGAGTCCATCGAAAAGAACCCTTTGCACTCCGTCCGGGCCCAGGGACCGGAATCGTGACTGAATCTCTTCCCGGAGTTTCATTGCACCGTGCTTTTCTTGTTTATCCCTGCGAGGGCAACAAGTGCTCCCAACCACGATCGACAGGTCACATCCTCATCCGTGACCCGTTTGACGCCTTCACGACAGGACTCCCTTGCGTTTCTCTTCCCGGATCCTGTTGATTCGTTCAAAGACCTCCCGGGCTGCCTTGAGCACCGGCCCGTCATCGGGAAGATCCCAGACCGGCTTCCCCTTTGCATCGTTCTCCGCCACCCGGGGATCAAAGGGCATAAATCCGATCAGGTCCAGGCCCGCTTCTTTCGCGTGTTGTTCCATGATCGGTCGTGTTTCCTCTGTGACCTTGTTCACCAGGACCGCCATCCTGCCGAAGTCCACCCTGAGCTCACGGGCCAGTTCCGCCACGCGGCGAGCGGTGTTCAGGCCGCGCGCCGTGGCATC
>CAZSUQ010000454.1:0-4994 GCA_964609935.1 uncultured Thermodesulfobacteriota bacterium
GAACCACAGAACGCCACGAATTTTTTCCCGCATCACGCTCCTCCTTGATTTCTTGGCAGAGGTTTTCCCGTGTATTATAGAGAAGTTGTAGCACCCTTTTCCACCCATGCCGTTCTTGACACACGGGGTGCATTTCCCTAGTTTTTCTCACTGACAGTGGAGAAAAGACAAATTTCCTTTAGGCACCTGAAGTTTTTACCTGGATGTTGGAAAAGGTTCGAGGGAAACCGCTTCCATTCAGGATTAGGAGCTTCTTTGCTACATAGAAAACGGATGCAAGGAGGACCTTCATGGTTTTCAAGGAAAAGAAATACAAACCCTTCCAGGCCCTTACGCTCTTTTTCCTCGTTTCGCTCCTGTTTCCGGGTTTGTTCCTTCCCAGGGCAGCGTCCGGGCTCCCCGGAGGCGAAACGCGAAAGCCCCACACCCGGGAGGGCCGCACCCTCACCCTGGAAGAGATCATCAGGGTCGGCGTGGAGACAAGCCCGAAACTGCTTGCTCAGCAGTACATCATTGATCATGCAGAGGCTGAACTGGGTGAGGCAAAGGCCGGAAGGCTTCCGCGCATGGAGTATCTCCAGATTGTGGGCCTCGTCAATGAAGCAAAGGGCACGGTCCTGGCGCCGATGAATGAACGCACCGACCTTCTGAACCACCTGGGTCCCTTTACACGGCTCGAGCTCACCATCAACCAGCCCTTGTACACCTTCGGCCGGCTGAAGTCTTACGTGGAGGCAGCCCGGAAGGGTATGGAGGCCAAGCAGGCTTCCCTGAAACGATTCGAGCTGGAACTGGTCAAAACGCTCAAGGATCTCTACTACTCCCTGCTTCTCAACGAAGACCTCCACCGCCTCGTGTCGGACACGGAAGCACAGTTTCAGAAGGCCGTGGACAAGGCCGAGGAACTCCTTGCCGATGATGACGGGACCCTCACACAACAGGACCTCCTGAAGCTCCGGTACGGGCTGTCCAGGGCCAGCGGGCAGTTGCTGGAGATCGAGAAGGGGAGACGGCTCGTACGGGCAGCGCTCGGCCGACTCCTGGGATTCGCAGAAGGCGAGGCTTTCTCGTTGACCGAGAAGCGCCTCAAGCCCGTCAAGATCGAGCTCAAGGAACTGACAGCCTATCAGGAACGGGCCGAGCAAGGGAGACCGGAATGGCGGGAGCTCAAGACAGGCGTAGAGGCCAGGGAGGCGGAACTGAAGGCCGAGATGAGAAAATACTATCCAGATCTTTTCGTTTCGGGGCTGCTCCGGTATGCGGTTGCACCCAACCGGGACGAACAGGAAAACCCCTTTGCCGCTGAAGAATTCAATTACTTTGACGGAGGGGTCTTCCTGGGCATGCGCCTTGCCCTGGACTTCGGCCTTCCTGCGCGGATCGCAGGGAAGAGGGCGGAGCTCCACACCCTTTTACAGGAACAGAAGGAAGCGGTCTCCGGGATGCGTCTCGAAGTGGAACGGGCTTACAGGGAGGTGGTAGAAAAGGAGCAAGGGCTCAAGTATGCCCGCCAGGCGAGGAAAAACGGCCGGGCCCTGGCCGCCCTGAGCACGGCCAACTTCCATCTTGGGCTGGGAGAGGCAAAAGAGATCTTCGAGGCCTTCGGGATCTACACCGAGGCAGCGGCGAAATACTACCTGGCCATCAGGGACTACAACGTCTCTGTGGCCGAGCTTGCCCGCGTCACCGGAGCCGAGTTTCTGAACTAGCCTGTCCCTTCTTCCACATCTTCCGCCGCGTCTGTGACGGCAGGATCCTCATGACAGAGGGAAGAACCGCCAGGGATGCCACCAGGCAGGATCCCATGGCAAGGGTGAGCAGCGCGCCGATGCTGAAGATCCCCTGGTGGCGTGCCATCATCAGGGACCCGAACCCGGCCATGGTGGTGAGGGTGGAAAGGGTGATGGCCCGTCCCGTGCTGCTGCCGGCAACCTCCTCCTCCGGTGAATCGCCGCCGAGAAAATGCCGGACAACATGGATGCCGTTGTCCACGCCGATGCCCACCAGCAGGGGGATGATCACCAGGTTTGCCGGGTTGAAGGCAATGTCGAAGATCCGCATGCCGAGCAGGGTCCACAGGCCTGCCATCATCAGGGGGATGAGAGCGAGGAGCACGAGCAGTGGATGGCGGAAATCCATGAACAGGATGATCAGGATGGCGCACACGGCGTAGAGACCGCCCTGGAGGTAGGCATCCAGAAGGGATTTCGTGGATTCGTAATTGACCACGGCAGGCCCGGTGATCTCCGTACTCACGGTTCGCAGCTGTTCGATGAAGGGCCTCTGGGGCTCCAGTTCCCAGACATTCTCCTTTGGGTACACCTGGATCAGCCACTTGCCCGTTGTGCCCAGGAGGCGCTTCTTCAACATGGCCGGCAGCCCCTCCAGGGTGATAGGGAGGGGATCCAGGGAAGCAAGCAGGATCTCGATCTTCCGGCGGAAGTCGGAAAAGAGCCGCTCCTGATATGTTCCCAGAAGGGAAGCGGTCTCCGGGCCGCTCTCCTCCTTGAGCAACCGGAACACACGGTCAACACGAAAGCTTGCCCCGGCGATGGTGTCCGGGGGCGGCACCCCCTCTTTTCCTCCCTCTGAGTCGGGCGTGCTCTCTTCCGCCTCCTCTTCCCGCAGCTTGAACCGGATCTTGGAGATCCAGCCAAGGACCCGCTTCAGGGAGGACAGGGGCCTGGATCCCTCGGCAAGTTCCACCGCCTCCAGCAGGGGCCTCATCCGCCGAATCTCCTGCATCCTTTCCTCCGGATCCTCGGGCAGGTAGGACGCAAGGCTCTCCACCTTGCTCACCAGGGACAGGGACCGATACCTCTCCACCCTCTGCCGGGCCTCTTCCAGCGAGTCCACCATGTCCGCAGCGAACACACTGGAGTTGCCCTGTGCGTCCAGAAGCCTCTTCTCCCATGCAACCGCTTCTGTTCCCTTGGGCTGCAGGTGGAGAAGGTTGTAGTCAAAGCGGACCTTTTCCCAGGAGAGGAATGCGATCAACGTGAGGCAGGCGGCCACGAGAAGGGTCCCCTTTGGATGACGAGCCGGCCAGCCCAGGATCTGCTCGAGACGAGGTTCCCTGCCGCTGCCCTCTCCTTCTCCATGGACCCTGCCCCGGCCTTCCGTCCCTTTGTCCTGCGTTTTCCCCTGGTCCGTATGCTTGCCTTTCCCTTTGGCCCGATCCATCAGCAGGAGCGCCGACGGCAGGACCAGAAGGGCGGCAAAAAGACAGAAGACCACGCCCCAGCCGGCGATCCATCCGAATTCCTTGATTCCGCGAAACCTTGAAAACCCAAGAGCCAGGAAAGCGGCGGCCGTTGTCAGCCCGCCGCTGAGGATCGCGCGGCCGACCCGCTTGATCGAGGCCTCCATGGATGGCTCCGGTCCGATCCCATGACGGCGCTCCTTTTCATACCGCGCAACCATGTGTATGCCGAAGTCGATACCCAAACCGATGAGGATGCTGCCAAAGGCCATGGAAAGGATGGAGAGGTGCCCCACGGTCAGGCTCAGCCAGCCCAGGGACCACACGATCCCCACCGCCAGCACGAGAACCGCTGTCAGGGGCCGCCGCGCTTCACCGAACCCGAGAACAAAGACCAGGGTCACCAGCAGGAGGGCCAGGACCATGGCCCTTGTCATGTCCTTGAGGCTCGAGGCCATCTCCTCCGAGTTCAGGGCCGGAGTCCCCGTGATCCCCACGGTTACATTCGGCTCTTTGTGACTCACCTCCCGGATGTGCTCCTCGATGCGATCAATGGCCGCGCCTTCGCGATTGAAGCTCCCCTCCACGTCCCTCAGGTAGGCCAGCAGGAAGACCCACCCCTGTTCCTCATCCACCAGGTAGCCGTCATCGCTCATGCCCCCCCCACCCTGAAGAAAGACGCCCCAGGGGGAAAGGTAGCGCGGGGCATCGGTGAGCCAGAGGGTGAGGCTGTCCATCAGGGAACTCAGGAATCGCAGGTCCTCCGGATCCACGCGATCCGCTTCCTCTTCAGTTTCTTCCTCTTTTTCTTCTGCAAACAGGCCGGAGACCGCTGTTTTCACCAGTGCCCGGCTGATCCTCCTGTTGACGGTCCTCAAGAGATTGACCAGATCGGGCGAGGAAGCCAGCCCATGGAGGAGCTCCTGGTGTTTCTCGATCTTGGATCGCAGGTCCCGGATCTCTTCGGGCTCGAGAAACAGGAGGGCCTGCCGCTGAAAGCTTTCCGGGGGGATCCGGTAAAAGACCTGCTTGACGGGTACGGGGTCGTTCTCGAGCCGCTCGCCCAGGAGGGAGGCAAAGCGCTTGGAGGCCTCCAGGTCCTTGGATTCCAGCACGATGATCAGGTAATCGTCAGGGAACTCCCTGCGGTAGGTCTTGTAGCGGATCGTGGACGGGGATTTCTGCGAGAGCAGCACATTCCTCTCTGTCCAGAATTCGAGGTGGCCCCGGGTGTAGGCCAGGCTCAGGAAGGCAAGAACCAGCGCCGCAGCGATGATCAAGAAGGGATGCCGGCTGATCAGGCGGAAAAGGGCGGAGGCTGTCCTCTTCCAGGAAAGATCGATCATGAACCCTGCCTTTGAAGAGGAATGTCAGAGGCGTGCAACAGGGAGAGAGCACCGGAGGCTTGCGGTTGATCCGGCACACAATAGTAGCCGATGAATCCGAAGACAACGAGAAGCAGAAGGATGAACAGAAACAGGTAGCGGTAAAAGGCACGCAGGGGCCGTTTCACCTTAATGCTCTTGTCCGGCTTGCTCACCTCCAGGGCAGCACGGCATCCCGGGCAGGTGGCAGCCTTCCACCTCACGATTCTGCCGCAAGCCTTGCACGTTTTCGTCTGGCCCGGCGTTTCCATGGAGGGAAACGGAGCCAGGAGGACAACACCCACAGAGGCCACGAGCAACCCTGAAAGCATCCACCCGATCCCGCCGGGAAAGGCAAACACCAGGATCAGAAACCCCACGATCCCCGGGAAGAATCCATTGAAGAACCACCCCACCATATCCCTGCC
>CAZSUQ010000455.1:0-4982 GCA_964609935.1 uncultured Thermodesulfobacteriota bacterium
AAAGCTTTTCGCCTGAAAGGCGAAGGTTTTAAACCTGGCGAATGGAAAAATAAAAGAACAGGGTCCTTGTTCGACCTGTGCATTCCGGGCAATCGGATGCGGAGACCCTCCGGTTGCCGGAAATAGATGACCCAAGTAGCAGGAATGATTGGCCGGGGCCGCGATCCCGGCCGGCCGCTGTCAATCTCAATCAAACAAGCAGAAAGGGGAAAGAAGTGAGCGAGCGAACCGGACAGGTAACCATGCAGGGAAATCCACTGAACCTTACGGGAAACGAGGTCAAGGTGGGCGAAGCGGCACCGGACTTCGAGGTCCTGGACAACGCCCTCGGGCCGGTGACCCTATCCTCTTTTCGAGGAAAGGTCTGCCTGATTTCTTCTGTGCCCTCCCTTGACACACCCGTGTGCGACATAGAAACGAAAAGGTTCAACGAAGAGGCCACGAGCCTGGGCGATGATGTGGTGGTGCTCACCATCAGCATGGACCTCCCCTTTGCTCAGGGCCGGTGGTGCGGAGCTGCAGGGGTCTCCAACGTGCAGACGCTTTCCGACCATCGGGATGCTTCTTTCGGACAGGCCTACGGCGTGTTGATCAAGGAGCTTCGCCTCCATGCCCGGGCCGTATTCGTGGTGGACCGTGAAGGCACGCTGCGATACGAGCAGATCGTGAAAGAGATCACGGAAGAGCCGGATTACGAGGCCGCCCTGGCCCAGGTGAAGTCGCTGTCCTAGAGCCCAGGTGGCAGGGACATCATTGAAATGAGAGGAAAGAAAGAATAGGCTGGCTGCAATAAGTTGAATAAGAAAAGGAGGAGAGATCATGGCACAGAAATTAGAGGTTTACAAATGTGACATCTGCGGGAACATAGTCGAGGTCCTGCACAGCGGAAGGGGCGAGCTCGTCTGCTGCGGAAAACCCATGACGCTGTTCAAGGAAAACACCGTGGACGCGGCCAAGGAAAAGCATGTCCCGGTCATCGAGAAGACCGCGGACGGCGTAACGGTCAAGGTGGGCGAAGTGGCACACCCCATGGAAGAGAAGCATTACATCGAATGGATTGAGCTCCTTGTGGACGGGAAGGCCTATCGCCAGTTCCTGAATCCCGGTGAAGCGCCGGAGGCTTCTTTTGACATCAAGGCAGACAAGGTCGAGGCCCGCGAGTACTGTAACCTCCACGGACTCTGGAAAGGTTGAACGCGATGATAAGCAAGAAGATGCAGGATGCACTGAACGAACAGATCAAATGGGAACTCTACTCCGGATATCTATACCTCTCCATGTCCGCGCACTTTGCTTCCATGAACCTTGCCGGCTGTGCCAACTGGATGCGGGTGCAGGCTCAGGAGGAGCTCATGCACGCCATGAAGTTCTATGACTTCATCATCGAGCGCGGCGGGAAGGTCTCCCTGAAGGCAGTGGATTCACCGCCCAAGAAGTGGGCGTCCCCTCTTGCAGCCTTCCAGGCGACCTACGAGCACGAGCAGCAGGTGACCGGCCGGATCAATGACCTGGTGAGTCAGGCCCTGGGGCTCAAGGACCATGCCACCCATATCTTTCTCCAGTGGTTCGTTACCGAGCAGGTGGAGGAGGAGGCGAGTGCCGACGAGGTCGTGCAGCAGCTCAAACTTATCGGAAAGGACTCGAGCGGACTTTTCATGCTGGATCGGGAGTTGGGCCAACGCGCCTTCGCCTCGTCCGCAGGGGAATGATCCCTCCCTGTCGGGCCCTGCGGGTGTGATGGAAAAGATAGCAAGCTCCCTCTCCCTTCCCGGGGAGAGGGAGTTTTCATTTCAGGAGGTTCCACGTGCCGATACCCGGTAACCTGCTCACAACAGCCATGGCTGTCATGCCCCACAAGGACGCGGACCGCGCTCTTCAGGCCGCGCTCTCCATGGACGTACCTTTCTGGCCCCAGCTCCCCCTCATGAATTACTACGAGGACATGTACGTGCAGGCATCCGAACACTTTCCCGGGATCCTGCTGGACATGGAAAAGCGAACGCTTAAATTTTCCCACGATAAGTTTGTCGAGGAGCTGGAGGAGACCCTGTCTCACTTTGAAGAGCCGGACTATTTCGATGTGAGCAGCACCTACTCGGTCGTGTACCACCGCTTTCTCTCCCTCGACCTTTCAGACCGGCCTGCCGTACGCGGGCAACTGGAGGGCCCGGTGAGCTTCGGCTTCAACGTGCTGGACCAAGAGGGCCGGCCGATCATCTTTGACGAAACCGTGCGGAGCTTCTTGCTTGAGTTCATGGCCCGGAGGGCGAACGTGCAGCTCAGGCGGCTGAAGGAACGGAATCCCAATGCCTTCATGTTCATCGACGAACCCGGCCTCCAGTTCCTGTTCAGCGCCATGTCCGGCTACGGGGAGGGAACGGCAAAGGGGGACATGGAAACCTTCTTCTCCCTCATCGAGCGGCCTCGCGGCATCCACCTCTGCGGAAACCCGGACTGGGACTTCCTGCTCAACCAGGACCTCGACATCCTCTCCATGGACGTGTTTACCAACGGCGAGGTCTTTGCTGCCTATGCACCCTCCATACAACGCTTTCTTGAAAGGGGCGGGTCCCTCGTGTGGGGGATCGTCCCCTCGCACACGGAACATTTTCAGAACGAGGACATCTACTCCTTAGGGGAGCGGATGGAAAGCCTGTGGGACACCCTGTACGGCAAGGGGATCGAAAGAGATCTTCTTCTGTCCCGAAGCATGCTTTCCCCGGCTACCTGCTGCCTGGTGAACCAGGACGGAGAGAAGACCGTGGAGGAGGCGTTCAGCAGGGTGAAGGCCCTGTCCGAGCATCTCCGCGAAAAATACAAGCTCGCTTGAATTCGAAATCAGGTCCCTCAAAACCAGAACAAGAATCGAAGAATCCCATGAACAAGCTGGCAACCGAAAAGAGCCCCTACCTTCTCCAACATGCGGAAAACCCCGTAGATTGGCATCCGTGGGGGGAAGATGCCTTCCGCAAGGCCCGTGAGGAAGACCGGCCCGTCTTCCTTTCCGTGGGGTACGCCACGTGCCACTGGTGCCACGTCATGGCGCACGAGTCCTTTGAGGACGAGGAGGTGGCGAACATCCTGAACCGGCATTATGTGTCCATCAAGGTGGACCGGGAAGAACGTCCGGACGTGGACAACATCTACATGACCGCATGCCAGGCCATGACCCGGGGAGGAGGCTGGCCGCTGTCCATCTTCATGACCCCTGAAGGCAAGCCCTTTTTTGCCGGGACCTATTACCCCAAGCAGAGCCGCATGGGCATGCCCGGCTTCATGGACCTCCTCGAACGAATCGCCTCCCTCTGGAAAGACGACCGGAAACGCCTGGTTGCCATGGGCGATGAGGTGGCCCAGGCCCTTCAACACAATCCCAACGGAACCGAAGAGGGCTTTGTGCTGGACGAGACACCTCTCAAAAGGGCCTCGGAACAGCTTGCCGCCTCCTTTGACCGTCAGCACGGAGGGTTCGGTCCGGCACCCAAGTTTCCCATACCGCACAACCTCACCTTCCTGATGCGATGGTTCAAGCGAAGCGGAGACGACACCGCCAGGGTCATGGTGGAAAAGACCCTCCGGTCCATGCGGGACGGAGGGATCTTCGATCAGTTCGGTTTTGGTTTCCACCGGTACAGCGTGGATGAGAAGTGGCTGGTTCCGCACTTTGAAAAGATGCTCTACGACCAGGCCCAGCTGGCCCTTGCCTATGTCGAGGCGTCCCAGTGCTTTGGGGATGCCTCTTATGCAGAGGTGGCGCGGGAGATCTTCACCTACGTGCTCAGGGACATGACCTCCCCGGAAGGCGGGTTCTACTCTGCCGAGGATGCGGACAGCGAGGGAAGGGAGGGGGTGTTCTACGTGTGGAAACCTGAACAGGTGAAAGACCTCCTCGGTAAGGAACAGGGGGATCTGGTCTGTCGCTTCTACGACATTGTGGATGGCGGCAATTTTGAAGACGGCCTCAGCATCCCCCATGTGTTCGAAGGGCTTTCAAGCCTTGCCGAAAAAGAAGGGATGCAGAAGGCCGAACTGGAGGCCGTCCTGCTGGAGGCAAGGGAAAAGCTGTTCCAGGCCCGACGCTCTCGCATACACCCCCTGAAGGACGACAAGATCCTGACCTCCTGGAACGGACTCATGATCGCCGCCCTTGCCAGGGGAGCACAGGCCATGGGGGATCCGGCCTTTGCCCGTGCGGCTGCCCGTGCCGCGGATTTCATCCTGGACAGCCTGCAAAAGGGCAGGGGGCGCCTCTACCGGCGTTACAGGCAGGGTGAAGCCGCCTTCCCGGGTTTCCTGGATGATTACGCCTTCTTCGTCTGGGGCCTGATCGAGCTGTATGAAACCGCCTTTGACGAGCGTTACCTGGAAGAGGCCGCGTCCCTCCAGGAGGCGATGATCGACCTCTTCTGGGACCGGGACCGGGGCGGGTTCTTCTACTCCGGCCGTGAAAACGAGTCTTTGATCGTCAAGAGCATGGAGGCTCACGACCAGGCCGTGCCGTCGGGCAACTCGGTGGCAGCCATGAACCTCCTGCGACTGGGCCGCATGACGGGGAACACGGAGTGGGAGGAGAAGGCGGATCGGCTCGTGAGGATCTTCTCCCGTTCCCTGTCCGATTACCCGGTGGTGCACACACAGTTCCTGGCCGCACTGGACTTCATGATCGGGCCGAGCCGGGAAATCGTCATTGCAGGGGATCTCCATGCCGACGACACCCGAGCCATGACCCGGTCGGTACACGAGCTGTTCCTTCCCGGCAAGGTCCTTCTTCTCAACCCTGCGGGCGCGCAGGGGGACCGAATCCGTTCCCTTGCTCCCTGCCTGGAAGCCTTGCAGCCCCGAGAATCAGGACCCACGGCCTATGTGTGCCGGAAGTATGCGTGTCAGAGCCCGATCACGGACCCGGAAGACCTTTCAAAGGCCCTTCAGGATTAAACAACCACCTGCTAAAGCAGGTGGATTTAATATTACGGCTGAAAGCC
>CAZSUQ010000456.1:0-1019 GCA_964609935.1 uncultured Thermodesulfobacteriota bacterium
CCGAGGGGCGATGCTGTCCGTCTCCGTCCATCATGACCAGAATGGCTCCCCGCGCGTTCCGGATACCGGTTTTAACGGCTGCACCGTTCCCCATGTTGTAGGGGTGCTGGATCACCCTGGCCCCGGCTTCACGGGCCAGCTCGGCGGTTCGGTCCGTGGAGGCATCGTCTACCACGATCACTTCGCGAAGCGTGGGTTCCGTTTGCAGGATGGTCTCCACGAGAGAACCGATGGTGCGCTCTTCATTACAGGCTGGTATGATGATGCTGACTTGCGGAGGCATGGGAAAAGCGATCCTCTGTCCCTGTTCTTTGTGAACAAACGTGGTTGGATCCGGGTTGGGAAATTTTATACCATAACCTCTACCTTTTCCAAGCGCCGGATCTTAACAGCGTGAATCGAGCCATGCAAAAACAAACCTACGTCGTCCCTGCATTCCTCGTTCTTTTCCTGATCGCCGTCGTCCCGTTCCTGCCCTCGGTCTTTTTCGAATTTACGAACTGGGATGACAATGTCTACTTCACCGACAACCCGCTGATCCAGGTCTCCACGCCAGAGACCTGGAAGGCGATCTTCACCAGTACCTATGGGAACTTCTACCACCCTCTGACCCTGTTGTCCCTCAAACTGGATCATGTTTTCTTTGGGGGAGACCCCTGCGGCCCTCATGCGGTCAACGTTCTTCTGCACGGTCTCAATGTGATGCTCTTTTTCCATCTTTGCCGTCGATGGATCGGGAAAAGGAGACTCTCCCTCTGGATCACACTCCTTTTTGCTCTTCATCCACTGCGAGCAGAGGTGGTCTGTTGGGTGACAGAAAGAAAGGAGCTCTTGTGTGCTTCTTTCTCGCTCCTTGCCCTCTGTGCATACCATCCCCGGCAAAAACGGGATGCCTTTCCGTTTGCGGCCTTTTTCTTGTTCCTCTGCGCGCTTCTCAGTAAATCCATGGCGGTATCCATTCCGGTCCTCCTCCTTCTGGTGGATTGGTACGAGTCTCCGGGGAAGGTTTCGAGAAAATG
>CAZSUQ010000456.1:1032-4972 GCA_964609935.1 uncultured Thermodesulfobacteriota bacterium
TTTTCCTCGCCTCTCTTCTCTTTGTGGGATTGACCTATGGGGCCCAGCAGGCAGGAGGGGCCACCGTGCCGGTCAGGGAACAACCCTGGTTCGGAAACATCCTCTCCATGGCTTATTCCTACGGGTTCTATGTCCTGAAGACCGTTCTCCCCCTGAACCTTTCTTCTTTCTACTCCTTGAATCGGTACGCGCCCGAATCCCAGGGGATGCTGCTCTGCTGTCTTTTCCCGGCTTGCCTCCTGCTGGGAACGATCCTGTGGTCTCGGCAAGGGGATCGGCACGTCCTGTTCGGCCTGCTCTTCTATCTGGTTACCCTGTTGCCCGTGGCAGGGCTCATCCGGTTTGGCCCTGTGCTGGTTGCTGACCGATTCAGCTATTTCCCATCCCTGGGCCTGAGCTTCTCCATCGGGTGGGCTGCCTCCCTTTTCGTGAATCGCGGCTTCCCGGATCTTCAACGCCTTGTCCGCATCCCTGCAATCCTTCTCCTGGTGATGCTTGCCCTTCTGACCGCTCTCCAGGGCAGGATCTGGAAAGACTCGTTTCATCTCTGGACGTCCGTCCTGGAGAAGGACCCGTCGTGTGGGCCTGCCTGGGGCAACCTCTGTTCGGCTCTCTTGCAGGAAGGGAAGCCGAAACAGGCGATTCACTTTTGCTCCCGTGCGTTGGAGCTGACGCCAGGGAATCACAAAGCCCTCCTGAATCGGGGGATAGCGGCTCTGCAGGCGGGACATTCGGAAAACGCATCCAGAGACTTCGGCCTGGCCCGGCGGATTGCCCCGGAAGATCCCCTGGTCACCTATGCCGAAGGGCTGCTCAAGGCGCACCAGGGTGACCCCTCAGCCGCGGCTCAATGTTTTCAACAGGTGTTGAGTCGCTTCCCCTACCACAAGGAAGCTGCCGGGATGCTGGGTGTTCTTTCCTTTCAGGGAGGCGCGGTGTCCCGGGCGATCGAATCCCTCGAGAACGCCGTGGAATGGGGTTCCCGGGACGAGGTCATTTACGGCACCCTTCTGGATGCCTACCTGGCCGAAAAACGCTTTGAAGATGCCCTTTCTCTCTGTGATGCCTGGCTGCCGTGGGCGACAAACAAGGCGGCCATTGCTCAAAGGATTTGCCTGCTGAAACTGTGGCAGGGATTCACCGAGGAAGCCAGGGAGTGTTTCACGGGCATGGACGGCTGAATTGGATATGTTATGATGATCAGGAACCCGGGAGAACAGGAAAAAAGAGGGATCCAGGATGCGGAATCGACAACCCATGCGCCCTTTTCCCCGCCAGAACGGACCTGCCGTTTCAGAAGAGGAGAAGCAGTTTGATCAGCTGGAGGCTTCGAGTCTCTTCTGTCCCACGTGCAAGACAGCCGTTCCCGTTCGGAAAAGACTCCTTCTCGTTCTGCCTGAGGGGGAACGGCATGAATACCTTTGTGCTCGCTGCTTCACCTCTGTGGGCAAGAAAGTGGAGCAGACAAAACGACAGATCGACCTCATCCACAAGCCCTGACGAGGAAAAGATCTCGTGCCCGCCAACCTTCCTCCCCAATATTACGATGAAGAAAAGAAACTGAAGACAGCCCGCACGCCGGAGGAGAAGGCCCAGATTCTCGAGAACTTGCTGCGCCTCATTCCCAAACACAAGGGCACAGAGAAGCTTCAGGGAGACCTCAAGCGTCGGCTGTCAAAGGCCCGGGCGCAGGAGGGGAAGAAGTCCGGGGGGAAGAGGAAGGGGGATGAACACTATGTTCCCAAAGAGGGTGCGGGCCAGATCGTTCTTGCAGGATTGCCGAACGTGGGGAAGTCCACGATCGTGGATGTTCTCACCAACGCCGCACCGCTGGTTGCCGAGTATCCCTACTCCACCTTGAAGCCCCTGTCCGGCATGGCCAGGTTTGAAAACATCCTGATCCAACTCGTGGACATTCCACCGCTTATGTGGGAGGTCACGGACAAATGGGTCACCAACATCCTGCGCAATGCCGATGCCATCTGCCTGGTAGCGGAACTGCACGACGATCCTGTCGGTCAGGTGGAGATCCTCCTTGAAGATCTGGAGAACAAGAGGATCCGGACGCTACGAAAGGGAGAAGAGGGCGAAAGAGCCGAGGGCGCTTCTGCAACCAAAAGGGTTTTCATTGCCGGGACGAAGCAGGACCTGCCAGGGGCAGCCGATGGCCTTTCCGCTTTGAAGGTCGCCTTTGAAGACGCCCACCCCACAGTGACCCTCTCTGCAGCGACAGGGACGGGACTGGAACCCTTTCTCAGGGAATCCTTTCAGGCCATGGATCGGATCCGGGTCTACACCAAGGTACAGGGCAAGAAAGCGGATCTGGACAGCCCGTTCATCATGAACAGGGGGACCACCGTTATCGAGATGGCCCGGGAGATCCACAAGGACTTTGCTCAGCGATTCCGTGCAGCCCGCATTTTCTGTGAAGACAAGTACAACGGCCAGAGGGTGAGCAAGGATTTCGTGCTCCGGGACGGGGACATCATCGAGATCCTGGCGTAGATGAGGGCCGGAAAGACCGGGCTGTCAAGGGGAGGGCAGAGGAAGAGCCTTCAGTCATACCGGCGGAAGACCTGAGAAAACACCGGCAGTGCGCTCTCGATCACCCTCTCCTCTACGCAAAAAGCGATCCTGAAATGGCCGGATCTCCCGAAACCCGCACCCGGAACCACCAGAACACCCTCCTCCAGAAGTGCATTCACAAAGGATCGATCATCCGGAATCGGGGATTCGGGAAAGACATAAAAGGCTCCGTCCGGCTTGACGAAGCGGTATCCTGCTTCTTCGAGACCCTCGCAAAGACGATCCCTGCGTTTTTCGTAGTCGGTGGCGTCCACATGGAGCCCCGGCATTCTCTGGATGATTCGCTGAGGGGTGGCCGGTGCGTTGACGAATCCGAGCGTTCGGTTGCAGAAGCCCAGCCCGGCCAGAAGGTTTTCCAGGTCTGAGATCTCCGGGTGAACGGCAATGTACCCAAGTCTTTCTCCGGGGATGGACAGGCTCTTGGAGTAAGAGTTGACCAGAATCGTGTTCTCGTAACAGGAAAACAGATCCGGCAGGTCCTTTCCGTCGAAAAGGATATCTCCGTAGGGCTCGTCCGAAACGAGGTAAATGGATCGGTTGGTTTGCGCCTCGGAACGTTTCAGTTCTTCGCCTAGCTGAACCAGGCTTTCCCTGTCATACATCCGCCCCGTGGGGTTGTTGGGGGAGTTGATCAGGACCGCCTTGGTCTTTGGAGAAACGGCCTTCCGGATGGCCTCAAGGTCAAGGGAGAAATCCGCCTTTGTCTCCGCGATGCAGGGTTTTCCCCCATGGTTGTCCACGTAGAAGAGGTATTCGGCAAAGAAGGGTGCCAGGAGGATGACCTCGTCACCGGGGTCCAGAAGGGTCTTGAAGACCACGTTCAGCCCGCCGGCCGCCCCGCAGGTCATGAGGATGTGTTCTGCGCCAAAGGAGCAACCCCGCCTTTCCCGGAGATGTTCCGCCACGGCTTTCCTGGTCTCCGGATAACCCGTGTTGGGCATGTAGGCGTACCGGCCAGGCTGGACCCGGTCCGCTTCCTCCCTGAGGCCCTGAAGATAGGCCTGCGGAGGGTCCAGGCAGGGATTCCCCAAGGAAAAGTCGAAGACCCTGTCCGGCCCCAACTTCTCCTTCATCTTTGCACCCTGTTCGAACATCTTTCGGATCCATGAGGCGCGTTCCTGTGCGTCTTGTATCTTTTTTGCAATGGTCAAGGTCACGACCCTTTCTCTGAGAGAGTGTGGGATTGCGGGTAGGGGAGGTCAGGAAAGAAGGGCTCGAAGTTCGGTGGCCAGGCGATCCATTTCCCGGTTCGTTCCGATCGTAATGCGCAGGCCGTCCCTGAGCTCTTCCTGTTCGAAACGGCGTACGAGGATCCCACGATCCATGAGACCCTGAAAGACCTAGAGGAGATCTC
>CAZSUQ010000457.1:0-4959 GCA_964609935.1 uncultured Thermodesulfobacteriota bacterium
TCTGGCTTTTCTTGCATGCGACCAGGTCACAAAGAAATCCATGCAATGGATTGTCATGGTTTTCATGCTCCTTGCCCTTGGGCTCTATGCGCTGCCCGACCGAAGACACTTTGTCCATGCCTGGGTCTACAAGAATGTTCTCGAATACAACCTTTCCATGTGGTCGCAAAACATCGGCTACTCGGAACGTTTTCGAAGGGCTTTCCAGCCCATGGAAACCGTCACGCATGAAGAATGCGTTTCCGGTGAAGCAAACAGCAAGGACATCGTCCTGGTGATCTTCGAATCCCTGTCCATGGTTCACAGCAAGGCGTTCTCAGGCCTGAACGACTGGGTCCCCTCTTTTGATTCCATTGCAAATGTGTTTGTGATGTTCACGAATTTCTACGCGAATGGATTCAACACCGAGGAAGGGCTGATCGCCCTGTTCACGGGTAAGGCTCCTCTTTCGCCCCCTGATACGGTGATCAACGGCGGTGTGGTCACCTTTGACGGCTTCTTCGGCCGAGAGGGAAGCCTGCCCGATTCCCTGCAGGCACAGGGGTATGAAACAGAATTCCTGACAACGTGCAACCTTCGTTTCTCGAACAAGCGGACCTGGCTCGAAGCAATCGGGTTCCAGTACATCGAGGGGCACGAGCATCCTTATTACGGGAAGTTCAAGAGGTTTCACTTTGATGCGGCCCCGGACGAAGCGCTCTATGCAAGGGCACTGGACCGGCTCTTTTCAGGGAAACGGAACGGGCCGATCCTTCTCGTTCTGGAGACCGTGAGCACGCACCACCCCTTTATCGATCCGGTCACAGGGCGTGCTTCAGAGGAAGGCGCCTTTCGCTATGCGGATGAAAAGCTTGGAGAATTCTATGATGTCTTGAAAGAGAAAGGGTTTTTCAGGAGGGGAATCCTTCTCATCGCCAGCGACCACAGAAGCATGACCCCTTTGTCCAAGGGGGAGATCGATCCGTACGGGGTTGAGCGCGCCGTTGCCAGGGTCCCTTTTGTACTCGTGGATGCCCACCAGGGGAGGCGCGTTGTTGAGGAAGCCTATCAATTGACGGACATTCACAACACCCTCGTCAACTACGTCCGCCCGCGAAAATGCACCAGTATCTGGAAAGGGGACTTCCTCATGGAAGAGCCCTTGCCTCCACGGTTTCTGATCCACAAGAGCGGATTTCAGCGGAATGTGGTGCATGTCTACCGGGGAGATAAAAACTGGTCGGTCAAGATGTCGGGCGATCAGACGGCACTGGTTTCAGGAGGGGATGGAGGCGTTGAGACCGCCAGGCTCCTGGTCAACAAGATCAACTACGAGAGGATGCGCTTTCTCCCATAAAAAAGCATTGGTACAAGGGCTTCTCTTTATTCCCACGCTATCCTTTGCAGGGACTCGATTTCATCTTCCGTGAAGTGATATTGAATAATCTTGGCTGGATTCACTAACCGTCATTGCCAATCTGAACCTTGCCGCCGTCCCTGGCGATGAATCCCGTTACGTTTCGACGAATCCCAGCTGTTCCACGTAGCCCCTGCCTTCCACATCCATGGACCCCACGCCCGTCCCTGTGATCTTTCCCCGGTAATCGAACCCGTAGAGAAAGCCCTCCCCGAGGATGGGCCTGGGTTCGGACCTGCGTTCCGCTTCGTAAGCGAACGTCCCTGTGTCGCCCTGTTGCGTCCCCGTCCACCTTCGAGGGACCCGGGTGGAACGGCCTGCGTAATTCTCAAAGACCTCCCACTCGAGCACGCGGCATTCGTAGTGCCTCATGAAGTGGACCGGGTCTCTTCCCCATCGAATCAGCCCCACGTTCCTGAGTTCCGTGCCGGCCGGGCCTTCGGTCCAGAGCGAGATGGCGGCATCGCCTTCAGGCAGGCGCATCACCTCGTACCGGAAGATCCTCAAGGGGGTTCGCAGGGGGAGCATGTTCTTGCCCCAGCCGTGGTCGTGAAGGGCAGGTGCCGCGAGCGCTCCCTCCTTTCCTTTCCATTTCCACTGGAGGGTGCAGTTGCAGAACGACGTGTAATGACCATAGATGCGGGGCGCGCAGACCCACCATTGAAAGCCGGGCCAGGAGTCCAGTTCGATGGAAAGCTCCAGGTCCTCTTCCGGTTGCCTGTATTCGATGTGGTATGCAGGCCATCGGCCCTGGAACAGGAGCCTCCGGCCAAGTTCAAAGGAAACCTCGTCGGGTTTGTAGAGCAGTTCCTCTGTGGCCGGGTGGTACTTCTTGTAGGTGACCGTCTCCTCGGTGTTGCCTTCCAGGCAGAACTGGAGATCAAAGGCCTCTTTCGGATCCGTCCCTTTCCAGTTCTCCACCTGATCGAACGGTACGCCGGTGAGCCCCAGGGTGATATTCAGGTTCAGAAACCGGAAGGGTGAGTCCGGGGGAAACACCGCGATCACGGTTCGCAGATCCCATGGGAACCCGGGAAAGCGGGTGGTTTCCTGCTCATGGGAAGGGGTGTGGTTCGGTGCGGACTCTGCCTGGTCCAGCAGGTTGATCAGGGGCTGAAGCACGCGGCGCGGACGAAACATGGATCACCTTTTTCATGGTTCGAAAGGTGATTGTACGAGGAGGACTCGAGGTGTGTCAAAAGGAGGAAGCGGTTTGCCCTGGCCCCTTTTCGATATTCGGCAACCAGCGAAAAGAAAAGGGTTCACCCTCGGCCAGTCTTCATCGCTGATTTGCTGACCTTCTTGCCGTGCTGCTTCAACTTGAAGTTTTCCATCAGGGTCGAGGTGACCTGCCGGCGCATGCTCATCAGGGCCTCTGTTGAGGCCCCGTCGATGAGCAGCTGCGCCAGCTGCGACAGGGCCGGGTCCCAGTGCTGAACAGGGCAGGAGTAGAGACGGTCCAGGATGTTGAAGGCCTCAGCTGAGTTTTGTGCAGACTCCTGGAGGCCCTTCTGCACACGTTCGATACGCTCCGGCGTGTACCGGAGAGATTCTTCCAACTCTGCAATGAAGCGTTCCCTCAGGTTCTCGTGGATCCGGGAAGCCCCGATGAGGGCGAGATCCACCCTGCGGTAGATCTCCTCAACACGGTCGATGTACCTTCTCTCTTCGGGTGTCGCGGGTTTGCCATGCGGCTTTACGAGCCCCTCCACATCGTCCCTCGTCAGGGAGATGATCTCCCCCACGTTGAAGACAACCGGCACCTCTGTCTGCAGGGTGTACGATCCCTTGCCGGCCAGGGATGCCGTCCCCTCGATCCCGATGTTCACGATATGCAGCGGTGTGTCCTCCCCCTGTTCGGCCAGCTTGAGGGCCGCGTCCAGGGACAGGTAGGCAAGACCCTTGCGGAAGTGGCCCATATCTTTATCCGCCTCTTTGGGGGAAAAGGTGGTGTAGTAGCCTGCATCCCGCCTTCTGCCGGAGCGGTCCAGGTGGGCCACAGCGCGGGTCCCCTGCGGGAAGATGGCGATTTCGATGGGCTTGTTCGCAACAAACGACGCGGCCTGGGACAGGATGTCCTGGCCCTTTCCGGTTTTTTTCCGCTCGATGAAGACCATGTCCACGGTTTCGATCAGCCTGCCCACCCCGAGGAACTCATAGACGAAGAGGTTGTCCACAAAATGGTCTTTCGCCGTCACGAACCTCGGGCGTACCCGTCTGCCCGAGGGGAGCCGGATCCCGCTCAGCGCGAAAAAGGTCATGACGAAATCCGTGTGCGACTTGTGGTTGAGGCTCAACACGATCCTGCCCCTGAGGTTGTGGAGCTTGTCCGCTCCTTTGATCTCGAAAGATCCATTCAGGATCTCGAGGATGCGTTTTCCCCACATGGACGCCATACAGTCGAAGATCTCGCGGGCGCTTTCCGGTCCGATGTACTTGAGGTTCCGCAGGCAGATGTGAGCCAGGTGAGCCGTGTCCCAGAGTCCCTTGACGAGCAGCCTGGTGGACTGCTCCGGCGGGTTCCCTGTTCGGAAGTCCACCCCATCGGGGTCCACCTGCTCCTGTTCCATTGGATCGGGCAGCCTGTAAGGAATCGGTCCAAGGAGCTGGTAGAACCACTCGAAGAAGACCCTGGGCGAAATGCTCGGGTTTGTCCGGAGAAACTCGGCGATCTTCAGGCTGGCGAAGATGAAGCGCTGGTGGGAGACCACGCTCAAGAAGGTGATGACAGCCGGGATCGCCATGTGGGAGGCATTCCGGGGGGTCATCTCCCACTTCAGCAGGGCGCTCACGATCAGGTAGAGGAGGTAGGCGGCATACCCTGCTCCGATCGTGTAGTTCCGGAGGACCCCCACGGCAAACTCGAGCGCGCCCACTCTCCGGTTGGCCCGGCTCCAGAGGGAACCCAGCGTGCGGTCCCAGCTTGTGATCAGAACAGAGGGGATGCTCAGCCCGAAGCGCTTGGCAGGGTACCTGAGAAGGGCCTGGATGATCCCTGCCACCCACTTCAGGATCATGCCCACGCAGAGTGCCAGGGGCGCGAGATACAGTGTCCCAACCAGAAAATACCAGAGTGTTATGACGATCGTTCCCACTGCTTTGTCTCCACAGCCTATGCGTTGGAAACCTCGGCCCGGAGGGCCGGGATACAGACGACGGGCTTCGCTGCGTGGACAGGATCAAACCACGTCCCGGGATCCCTCCCGTTTGGTCGGGATGACCGTTCGCTTGATCCTTTCGGGCTTATACCAAAATCTGGCCCAATGGACCAGGGTCGATCGTCAAGACGGATCGTGGGGGTTGCCGGCCTCCCCTGGCCTTGTCTCAGAGCAGGAACCGGATCGGCAGTCCTCGTTGCATTCCGCTTGGAATGTCCGGTCCTCCTGCGCCCCGGGATTCTTACGCCCGCTCCCGTTGAAGAATGAACGGAGAAGGCGTGCAATCATTGCCAACGGTCGACTTCCGTTTCCTCCCCCATTGCCCGGCTCTTGCACGTGTTCCCCCTGGCCGGCCTTCTGCGTCTCCCGCAGGGCCTCATCCCGGGCAAAGCGGGTGTGGATCTC
>CAZSUQ010000458.1:0-4956 GCA_964609935.1 uncultured Thermodesulfobacteriota bacterium
CCTCTGTTAAATGTGGTTTCCCTGATACCTCAAATGAGCACCGCAACCTGCCCGGCAGTCCGATGAGCCGAACCCCTTCACCGTTATCCGGCCAGGCGTCTCCCGGTTCCACCTGCACTCGGATTTCCCGGACCTGTTGACCTGAGCGATCTCCACGGCTCTATGCTTGAGGAGGTAATCGATGTGCCACCGGAGGGTCTTGTCCTTTCTTCTGTGCCGCTCAATCCGTTTTTCCAGATTCTTTCTTGCGGATCCTGTGTAGACATAGATCCCCTTCGGGAAATCGAACTTACCCAACCTCCCAACCTGGACCTTGATGTCTCTCCGAACAGAGATCACCAACTGATAGGACGTCTTGGCTCGTGTCACCGGAACAAGATCCTGTTTGCTGATTACGATTGGCTCAGATGATCTCGGGTGCCAAGAAATTGTAAGGCCCAAGGCCCACGTAGCATAGGGTTAAAGCCGAAGCCACTTCAGGAAGACCTCTTCCGTGGTGATCACGTCGTGCATGCAGTAGCTCTGCAGTTCTTCGAATCTCCTTTCATTCCAGAGCCTTATGGCATGCATGCCCTCGCCCGTCTTGAGCTTGCACTTGAGCAGCCTGGCCATGTCGTTCAAGGAAACCCACTTTTCCGTGAGTTCATGAAGGTCGAAGTGCTCGTAGTCCAAGAGGAAATGCCCGGGCTCCGCATGTCCCTTTTGGGCCAGGCTCAGCCGCGCCATGATGAACGGCACGTCGAACATCTTTCCGTTCTTGGTCACCAGGAGGTAGGCGTCCGGGCTTCTCCTTTCCAGCCAGTCCAGGAAGGCGTGGATGAGCTTCAGCTCGTCTTCATCCACGAGCTGAAAGACCTCCCCTTCGCTGTCCTTTGCGCAGATACAGGTGACCCTGTTCCCGTACCAGGGGTAAAGGCCGGTGGCTTCCAGGTCGAACGCCACGTACTTCTTCTTTTCCGGGGTCCGGCCCCTGGCCCGCGATTTTTCCGGGGGGTTCTTGCTCGTCATGCCTCGCCCTTTGATCCCGCACCCGTCGAGCGGGGTTCAAGCAGGGGTGATCTCCCTTGAAAGATACACGTCCTGAATGGTGTTTAGGATCTCGACGCCCTCTTTTATGGGCTTCTGAAACGCCTTTCGGCCCGAGATCAGGCCCATGCCGCCTGCACGCTTGTTGATGACCGCGGTCTTTGCCGCGTCCTTCAGGTCGTTGTCCCCTGACGCGCCTCCGGAGTTGATGAGCCCCACGCGACCCATGTAGCAGTTGGCGACCTGGTACCGGGTCAGATCGATGGGGTGATCCGTTGTGAGCTTATTGTAAACGTCTTTGTGTGTCTTTCCAAACTTCAGGGCCGTGTACCCGCCGTTGTTTTCAGGCTGTTTCTGCTTGATGATATCGGCCTCGATGGTCACGCCCAGATGGTTCGCCTGGCCGGTCAGATCCGCGGAGACATGGTAGTCCTTGTCCGCCTTGAACGCATCGTTTCGCAGATAACACCACAGGATGGTCACCATCCCCAGTTGATGTGCGTATTCAAAGGCCTGGGCCACCTCCTCGATCTGGCGTCGGGACAGATCCGAGCCGTAATAGATGGTGGCGCCCACGGCTGCACACCCCATATCGCCTGCCTGGTCCACCGAGGCGAACAGGCGCTGGTCGAAGGAATTGGGATAGGTGAGCAGCTCGTTGTGATTGAGCTTCAGGATGAAAGGGATCTTGTGCGAGTACTTCCGGGCAATGGAGCCCAGCACCCCCAGGGTGGAAGCCACACCGTTGCACCCCCCCTCCATGGCGAGCTTGATGATGTTCTCCGGGTCGAAGTAGATGGGATTCGGTGCAAAGGAGGCGCCCCCGGAGTGCTCGATCCCCTGATCCACCGGCAGGAGGGACATGTAGCCGGTTCCTGCCAGGCGGCCCGTGCCCAGAAGCCAGGACAGGTTTCCAAGCACCTTGTTCGATCTGTCGGAGTGAACCAGGATACGGTCCACGAAGTCCGGCCCGGGCAGGTGGATCTGGTCCTTTGGAATGGTCTCACATGTGTGTTCAAGCAGGTCTTTTGCTTCATCCCCGAGCAGGGAAAGGATCTTTTCAGACATGGCCGACCTCTCGTTGTATTCTTAAGGGGTTGTTGTTGGAAGAAAAGGAAATTCGAGGATTTAGATGACGGACGGCAAGAAAAGGATTTTGCCCGGATATTGTACGAAGCACTGTCATGAGGAGCAGAAAACCACTGCCAAACGCGAAGTTGGAGCACGTTTTGGACGCAGGCAGGTGAACGGTTCGGAAAGTGTGTCTTACGGCATCTTGTTCGAAAGTCCCCTGAATATCTTCACCAGGTTCTTTTCGAAATCCGGCGCCGAGGGCTGGAGGAGGTCTTCGGCAAAGGGCTGGATACATGTACTTGCCATGGTTTGAAAGAATGCCTTCAAGATATTCTTGTCTTCCACCTCTCCGTATGCCCGGCTCCTGGAGCTGCGTTTGTAAATGGAACCGCTCATCACGGTATCGGATTGAAGAAGATCGTAGATGTCAAAGGAGACCACCACGATGCGACTCGTGGTGAGTTCCACCCACCGTTTTCCCTCGATCTCGTATCCCTGGTCGTCAGTCTGAGGCCGCCGCTCGGTCTTCTCGGTTGTCATGTTCGATTCGATGCGTGCCAGCAGGAGATACCTGAAATCCTTTGAAAAAGCCTCGAGGTCCTCGAGCATTTCGGAATACAGGAACCCCACCTTCCTGTACGCATGCAGCATTTCCTCGTACCGGCCCGGTGCGACCCTCTTTTCCACCTCTGCCACGGGAAGCACCACGTAATCCTCGTGATCGTCCTGAATCACCCTCCTCAACAGGTCCGCATACCGGGCACGATCTTCCGGGCTCAGGGAGTTGTCCGAGGAGACCACGGCGCCGACACACATCTTGTGAGCAACGACCTCTTTGTGAGTGAAGCTCTTGTCCAGTTCCAGGTTGTCTATTTTCGGCAATGCGCCTGAGCATCCGGCCAGGAGGAAAGCGAGGAGCAGGTGGGGGAGTATGCACCCCGGCAGGACAGGGATCACCGTCTGTTTGGGATGGTCAGCCATTCTTTCACCGCTCTCGTCACGAAGTTTCATTCAGGTTGCGGGCTAAGCTCATGGGGCAGGCGGTCCGGGAAGCCCTCAGGCCCGAAAGATTACACAGGGGCGAGCTTTTTCTCTTCGATCTTTCGATAGAAGCAGCCCAGCCGGGAAATCCCCCGGGCATCCTTGGTGTGGCAGGCCCCTTTGCCGCGAAGGCGCACGAGGTAGAGCAGGGAATTCTGCTCGCAGTTCACACGGATCTCTTCCAGGTCGAGGAAGTCCCCTGAGGTCGCGCCCTTGATCCAGAGCTCGTTCCTCGAGGTGCTCCAGAAGGTGGCCACGCGCTTCTCCCTTGCGTAGTTCAGGGCCTCCTCGTTCACGTAAGCCAGGATCAGCACCTCCCTGGTCTCCACGTCCTGGACCACAACCGGGATCAGGTCCTGGCCGCAGCGGGCGGCCTTTCCCAGCTTTCCAAAGTCCAGGCAGAGCTCAAAGCCCTCTTCAAGGTCCATCTTGTCTCCGGACATCTTCCCACCCCTGTTTGCATAGTCAATGTTAGCGCGCAACTTACGTGAAACCTTCCACCGCTCTTGCAACGAAGTTTCATGCAGGTTGCAGGCTCGGGACATTGTGCGCGGCATGCTCTTTTGATGTCAATTCTCAGTAGTGCCTAAGCGATCTGCAACGGGCGAAAACCCCCACATGCCTCCCAGGAGCCCGGGCACGTAGACATGGCCGGCTTCGGACATGGTGGTCCCCACGGTGCTGAACTCCGTGGCACTGACAGTCTCCTCGTCCAGTGTCTCGCCGGTCTGAAGGTCGAGCACGAAGAGGTTGACCCCGAAAAACCGGCCCGTGGTGTTGCCAACGACATAGGCGCGATCCGTTCCCCTCTGCACGGTGATGCCGCGGGTCCCCATCTCGGGACGAGACCAGAGCAGCGCAGCGTGATCCCCCATGTCCTGAAGGGCGATGAGGAACGCCCCGAACCCGCCCGTGGGGATGATCACGCCGGACCTCGAGGTGGACGGACTGCCAAGAGGAGAAAAGCCGAGGTCGTATGTCCAGAGAATCTCGCCGGTATCGGCATCCATGGCAAGGAGGTGCTCGGCCTGGTCGTTCACGTAGAGGCGGCTTCCGTCCGGTGAGATATCAGGGCTCGTGGCGCTTCCACCCTCCAGGGCCGCGGTTTCCCAGAGCGGCTCGATCCGGGGGGGAGAGCCTTGCACATATCTCATTGCCATGAGCCGGCTCGTGGGATCCCCGGGCCGGGTCAGGGTGAAGTAGAACGCACCGGTTTTCGGGTTCATGGAAAGGGTGTTCGCGCTGTAGCATTCACTGTCGGACGACCCCACGAGACATTCCACGTAATCCAGCGGGCTGGGCGTGTAGGAGACCTCGGGTAAAAGCACCACGGGCTCGATAACGGGTGTGCCGGTATCCCGCCGGAGCACATAGATGTTGCCGATGTGCGTGATGAAGATCAGGTGTCCGTCCGGCGTGAACAGCGAGCTTATGGGGAAGCCCTCGATGGGCCGGCTCCAACGGACAACCCCTTCACGCGTAAAGGAATGCATGGCACGGTTGTCGCCTATGTAGACCTGGCCATCCCTGTCGATGGTGGGGGAGGATGTGACCGCCCGGTCGTTCAGCAGGTTGCTGCACCAGAGCTGTTCACCCGTATCGCCGTCAAAGGCGTAGAGGTGACAGTCTTCTTCCCTGGCCTGGCCGAAGAAGAGGCCCACACCCACGTATACGTTCCCCTCCGGGTCCACGGTGGCCCCGGCCCCGATGGGCCATCTTGCCAGTACGTGGAAGGCAGGGCTCACGTCATCCGGGCCCGGGGTGTCCATGGCGTCCGAGTTGCGGCTGTCACGATGGATCACCGGCCAGCCCGTG
>CAZSUQ010000459.1:0-4922 GCA_964609935.1 uncultured Thermodesulfobacteriota bacterium
CTTCTTGTTCTCGATGAACTTGTTAAAAATATGGTCGCCCAGGGTGGTGCGGACCAGTTCGCTTTTCTCGCACTCCATGGCAGCCTCGAACAAACTGCCCGGAAGGGACTCAATCCCCCGTTCCGCCCGCTCCTCCTCACTCATGTGGAAGATGTCCTCTTCCACGGGCTCGGGCAGCGCATAATTCTTCTCGATGCCCTCAAGGCCGGCTGCCAGCATCACAGCAAAGGCCAGGTAAGGGTTGCAGGCCGGATCCGGCGCCCGGAACTCGATCCGGGTCGCTTTCTCCTTTCCGGGCTTGTACATGGGAACCCGGACCATGGTGGAGCGGTTCCTGCGTGCCCACGAGATATAAACAGGTGCCTCGTATCCCGGAACCAGCCGCTTGTAGGAGTTGACCCACTGGTTGCTCACGGCAATGATTTCACGCGCATGTTGCAGGATCCCTGCGATGTAGGACCGGGCCTGGCTGGACAGGTGAAACGGGTCCGATCCGTCAAAGAAGGCGTTCTTGTCGCCAAGGAAAAGTGACTGGTGGGTGTGCATGCCGCTTCCGTTCTCGCCGAAGAGCGGCTTGGGCATGAAGGTCGCATAACGGTCCGCCTGCCTGGCGATCTCCTTCACGGTGACCCTGTAGCCCTGTGTCTTGTCCGCCATGCGGAGGGCCTCGTCGTAACGCAAATCGATCTCGTGCTGGCTGGGGGCCACCTCGTGGTGGCTGTATTCCACCTGGATGCCCATCTTCTGCAGTGCGAAGATCGTCTTCCGCCTGAGATCGTTTCCCCTGTCCAGCGGCGTGATGTCGAAATATCCGCCCCTGTCCAGGATCTCCGGCTCTTCGTCGGACTTGAAATAGAAATACTCCAGTTCAGGCCCCACGTAGAAGGTGTAGCCCTTGTCAGCAGCCTTTTGCAGCATCCGCTTCAAGACATAGCGTGGATCACCTTCATAGGGGTTGCCTTCCGGGGTGAGGATGTCGCAGAACAGCCTTCCCGAGGGCTGTTCCTGGGGGCGCCAGGGTAGAAGCTGGAAGGTGGTGGGATCCGGGATGGCCACCATATCGCTCTCCTCGATGCGGGCAAAGCCCTCGATGGAGGAGCCGTCGAATCCCATCCCTTCGCTGAAGGCAAGGGTAAGCTCTTCGGGCGTGATGGAAAAGCTTTTCAACTGGCCGAGGACGTCCGTGAACCAGAACTGGATGAAGGCTACGTTGTTTTCCCTCACTGCCTTGAGAACATCTTCCGGGTTTCTACAGTTGAACATTGGGTTCTCCTTTTACCCTGGGAGCCGTTAAGGAACGATCAATCCCAGGACAACCTGTTTAGCGTTATTCAATCCATGCGCCAACAGAAAAGACCGACGTCGGCGCGTGGGGCCATCCATCCAAACAGATAGGAATTTCAACTAGTTTTTCATGTCTTCGGCTATTCCCTGTGGAGAGACTTCCAGGCAGATCACAGCTGTTCTCCACCCTTTTTCTGTACAGAATCCGTCAGCCTGACCAATATGCACCAGCGATGGAGGGGTAACTGAAAGGTTGAAAAGGCTCCGGCGGCCCCTCAGGATTCCGCACTGGATCGGTCATCCAACACGCTCCGGATCACACCCCCAGTCTCGGGCAAAGGTCTTCCAGAGAACAGGTATCGCACTTGGGCTTGCGCGCCTGGCATACCCGGCGACCGTGAAACTGCAGGAGGTGGCAGAACCGCACCCACGTTTCCTCGGGAACGACCCTGCACAGATCGATTTCGATCTTGTCCGGGTCGCTGCGGGAGGAGAACCCCATGCGGTTTGAGAGTCGCTTCACGTGTGTGTCCACACCGATGGCCTGCACACCAAACGCATTCCCAAGGATGATGTTGGCGGTCTTCCTGCCCACACCCGCCAGCTTTATCAGGTCCTCGATCCTGTCCGGGACCTCCCCTTTGAAGCGCTTGTCCAGCTCGGCACAGCACGCGCGGATGGACTTGGCCTTGTTTCGGAAGAACCCTGTGGAACGGATCGCTTCTTCGAGATCTTCCTGGGATGCCCGTGCGTAATCCGCGGCCGACCCGTACTGCTTGAATAAAGAGCTTGTCACCTGGTTGACGCGCTCATCCGTGCACTGTGCGGCAAGGATCAGGGCCACGAGCAGTTCCAGGGGCGTGGAGAACTCCAGGGCGATCGTCGCATCCGGGTGTGCCTCTTCCAATCGCCGGATCCATTCCCGGATGTCGCCCGGGGAGACCTTCGAAGATTTTCGCTTTCCCTTCCCTGCCTCTACCTTCTTCTTCACGGAAATCCCTTTGTCATTTGCAGGTTCGCTCAGGCATTATAAGGAATCGGCCTGACAGGAACAAACAGGAAAAGGCCACCTTAGGCTAAGTGCATGTCGGTGTAAATACACTAACGTATTGTATGGATATTGCGAGGAGCCGGAGGCGACGAAGCAATCCCAGAGGCGTTTGTGGAAAAATTTGTCTATATCGAGACACGGTCCCAGGAGGATCCTGACACGCAGAGAATTCTCCGATCCCTGGGGGACTGCCGCGTCTATGAAATCCGGGATCACAGGCGGCTCGAAGAAGAGGATGTTCCTCACAGCGGGTACGACTCGAAGATCAAGAAGAAGGCACGGGTCCTGGCTCATCATCCAGGCCCCTTCATACGGCCCTTCCCGGTATCGGACGGAAAAGACGAACCTACGGAGTTCTTCATCGCACATGCAAACGGGTGCCCCATGGACTGCAGGTACTGTTTCCTGCAGTCGTACTTTGGCCATGGTGCACCGGTCGTGTTCACAAACACAGAAGATCTTCTCCAGGAGATGGAAGAACACCTGGAGCACCATGCAAAGGCGAAAGCGGTCACCTACCATGCCGGCGAGTTTTCCGATGCCATGGCCATGGAATCGTTAAGCGGTTTTGCATCCCGTGCAATCCCGGTCTTCAGCCGCCACCCGCTGGCAACACTGGAACTCAGGACAAAGTGTGCGGAGGTGGAGAACCTTCTGCCTGACGACCCCCCTGTGAACATCGTGGTCTCCTGGACCCTCACGCCTCGTGAGGCCTGGCAGCAATATGAACCGGGAACCCCGGGTCCTTCACAGAGACTCCAATCGGCCCGGGCATGCCGGGACAAGGGTTATCAGGTGGGGATCCGTCTGGACCCAGCCCTTCTGATCCCTGGTTGGGAAAAGGCCTACGAAGGGTTGATTCTGGAGGTTTACAGGCACCTGGAGCCCGGGACCCTGGAATCCTTTGTGCTCGGCGGGTTCAGGTATACACCCTCCCTGGGAGCCGCGATCCGGGAGCGGTTCCCCTCCTGCGACCTGCTCGGACCGGAGTTCGTCATGTGCAGGGACGGTAAACACCGTTACCTCAGACCGCTCCGCGTGAACCTCTACAGGAAGATCATCCAGGAGATCAGGAAACATGACGGGCAATCACCCATCAGGCTGTGCATGGAAACGGAGCAGGTGACGCAAGACGTGCAAAGGGGAAACAAAGAGAAAACGATTGCCTGCTGAACCGATGAGCCACATTGCAGGAAAATAAAGAACAGCCATTTTTCATTATTCGTTCCGGCGAAGAAGAAGTGACTTTGGAAAACCGGTATCAAAACCTCGAGGTGAACTATCACGGCCTCTTCCTGTCTCCCATGAGCTGGGCGCAGGTCAACCGGGAGATGGTCCTGGCCATGGACAGGCTCGGCTGCCGGGTCTCGGTGGTGGCGAACCGCGGGTTCTGTTTCCGTCCTGATTTCCAGGTGCCGGAACAGATCACGCGCCTTCGAAAAGAGCCGTTGACCTCACAGTGGGATGTGGCCTTTGAATACCCCCTGAACTACGAACGACTCAGGGCAAGGCACAAAGCAGGCCTGCTGGTCTATGAAAGCACCCGGCTTCCGGCCCACTGGTCCGAGGCCATCTGCGAGCACCTGGACCTGCTCGTGGTCCCTTCCCGTTTTTGCCGGGAAGCGGCGGAGCGAAGCGGCGTGCCGGGCGAGCGGATTGCCGTTGTCCCTTACGGATTCGACCCCGCAAGGTTCCATCCGATCCAAGAGACCCTCCCGCGGTCAAAGGAGGAAGGAGCAGGGTTCACCTTTCTCTGCGTGGCCATGCCCCATGAACGAAAAGGGATCCGGGAGCTGGTTCAGGCATTCCGGGAAGAGTTTGAACCCGGGGAAGAGGTGGAACTCCTGCTGAAGATGCCCTACCGGGTGGGCGATACGAAAAGCAGAAAGCCCTGGGAGTTGGAGCCCTTCGAGAAGGAGGGCAAGGAGGCGTTGCGCAGCCCCTTTTCCGATCCCAGGATAAAACTCTTTGAGAGGCAGGACGCACCCCACCGGATGCCCTCCTGGTACGAGCGGTGTGATGCATACGTACAGCCCAGTTATGGAGAGGGCTTCGGCCTGGGCATCCTGGAGGCCAAGGCCGTGGGAAGACCGACCCTGGTGACGGGCTGGGGCGGACACCTGGACTTCTGCACCCCGGAAAACTCCTACCTGATCGACTACGAGTCGATCCCTGCAGGCAAGGCGCAATACGACAGCGAGGACGTGGAGGCCCTTTTCGCAAAACCCTCGGTTGCCTCGCTGAGGAAGCAGATGCGCCGGGTTCTCCAGGACGAAGAGGAAGCAAGATCAAAGGTGGACCGTTCTCTGGAGGACATCCGCAACCTTACCTGGAACGCTTCCGCCGGGAAGCTCCTGGACACCCTCCTTGAAAGGATGTGAACCATGCAGTGCCGGAGCATCGAGATCAAGAGAATCATGAACAAGGGTCCGGATGCGGACCGTTACCTCTTTTCCTTCCGGCCGGACCTGGACGACCTCGTCTCGTCCATCCGTGAAGAGGGCCTGATCAGTCCCTTGATCCTCAGGGAGCGGGACAACGGGGAGCTTCAGGTCGTGTGCGGTTTTCAAAGGATCCAGGCCCTGCA
>CAZSUQ010000460.1:0-4914 GCA_964609935.1 uncultured Thermodesulfobacteriota bacterium
CATTGACAGGTTGAACAAAAAGCTCAACAAGGAAATCAAGGGGCTGGACCGGGTATCCATGGAAATGATCCTCCGATACCCCTGGCCCGGGAACGTAAGGGAGCTGGAAAACCTCATCGAAAGGGCCATGGTTCTCTCTTCAGGGCACTCCCTGAACCTCACCTCGTATCTTTTCCCCGAGAAAGGCACGCCATCTTCTGAAGCCGGATCGCCCCTGGAGAACCTCCCCTTTCCGTCCGGGGACTACTACAGCTCGGTTGATGCCTTCAAGCGCTGGATGATCCAGGACGCACTCCGGCAGACAGGGGGGTCAAAGAAGGAGGCCGCCCGTCTGCTCGGAATGGCCCCAAGCTATCTGTCCCGCCTCCTGAAGAGCCTCAAGGTTTAACATTCGTGCAATTCGAAAGCTCCATGTTTAACGCCCGTGAAAATCCCACCTGTACCTCTCCCCTTCTGGAAGAACAGTAATCTCCTGCTAAATCAGAACGTTCCACTGAAAATGTGACTTTGGCAGCCTGTTTGCAGAAGGGATCTGTCAGGTCCGAAGGGTTTGAAGTTTCCTTGTCCTCGCATAGGGAGATTCAAAGAATGTGGACGAGCCTTTTCAAGGATCTGAGAAACAACCCGTCCTTCCATCGACTTTGTTCTTCAGAAAAAACCAGGGAGGAAGCAAAACGGAAGGTCGTGCCAGCCCGCCTGTCCACAAAGAACCGGATCAATCCCCATGTTTCCGGATTCCAACTGAAAATCGAAGGTCAGGGGGAGCCCAGGCAGAAGAAAAGGTCCCTGGGTAAGAGATCAAAGCGACATACGCCGAAAGAAAAGGAGACAAGTAAAGAAAATCCCTTTCCATCTTCATTAAGAGCAGAGACTTTCACTTGCCTGCGTGAGTTGTCCCATGATGCGTCTGAGTAAGAAACAAGGCCGGTCCGGCTTAAAAGGGCAGGTCTGGGTCATTGAGGGAAGAATCGTAAACGAATACGCCCTGCTTCTGAAAAAAGAGTATGAGGCCGTTCATCCGGAAGACCGCTCCAGGCTTCGAATGGACTTGGGGCAGGTCACGTTTGTGGATGAACAGGGGGCCGATCTTTTGTGGAGGATGGAGAAGGAGCAAGTGGAACTGAGAGAGGCCAGGACCTTTGTAAAGCAGATCCTGGAAAGGAGGAAAAGGGATGACCCGGCAAGGGCCGAATGAACAGACCCGTGGTTTTCGGCACCTTTTGAGCGGGCTTCAGATGCCTAACTCGGTCTGTGTTTCGGGCTCCACGAAACCATTCGACGGAGAAGGAGCTCTTCAAGTCACCTGATCACCAAAGAACAGGGTAAACACAATCACCGGTTAGAAAAGGGGGGAGAGTCAATGAAATGGAAAAGTTTTTTGGTTCTGGTCGTAGTCTTTGTATGCCCTTTTACGACAAAAGCGGCCTTTGCGTCCCATGTACCGGATGATTATCCCACCATCCAGGAGGCCCTGGACAACGCGGTGGCCGGAGAGGTGATCACAGTGGCCGACGGGACCTATTTCGAGAACCTCGTGTGGCCTGCGGTGGACAACCTGACCCTTACGAGTGAGAGCGGGAACCCAGAGGATTGCGTGCTGGACGGATCCGCCACGGAACCCGTGATTCTGGCGGCCCCCGTGGGGACAGGCCTCACCATAACAGGGGTCACGATTCAAAACGGGTACTATCACGACCCCAATGATCCCGTGGCGGCCGGGTTGAGCGTGGAGGCAGTGGGGTCCGGCTCCGTAGTGCTGGCCAACTGCAGGGTTGTAGACAACCTGGGCCTGGGCATCTACGTCAAGGGCGTTTCCCTACAGATATCCAACTGTCTCATCGATCAGAACCAACGTGTCGGTGTGCTTGCCGAGGACTCCAACCTGACGGCACAGGAGAACATCATCCAGAACACCACGAACCCGGAAAACTACCCCTTGAACGGCGGGGGTGTGGGCGTGTGGACCGTAGTGTCCGTGGATGTCCAGTTCACCAACAACATCGTGAGGAACAACTGGTGGGGGCTGGGAGTCGTCAACTTTGCCATGGACAACTCGGCCGAGGTCACCTCACACATCCAGGGCAACTACTTTGACGGCAACGGGCACCCGGACAGCATCGTGACCGGGGGCATCTGCCTCTTGACCCTTTACAACATAGACCCTTCCCTCAGCCCTTCCCACACCTTCCAGATCGATGACAACAACCTGAACAACAACAGGGGAATCCCACCGGAGGAAACCGTGTCAGGCGGCATCAACGCTGTGGGCCCGAACCTGGTGGGCTCCATAACGAACAACTACGTCTACGGCCAGGAAGGCCGTGGAGCTTTCGGCATACTGGTGGGCGCAGGAGGCCTTTCCGTGGTCAATGTGGACCGGAACACGGTGCGGGACACTCTGGGATTGGATCCGGAGGTGGATGGGGGATCAGGGTTGACGATCATGGGGGAAGAGACCGGCACCGTAACGGCTACGAACAATTTCATATCCGGCAACTGTCCAACCGGAATCAACATAGGCGATATGGATTACGAGCCGGAAGCCCTGCCCACCGTGATCCTGACCAACAACACGGTGGTGAACAGCTGCGATGAGGGTATCGTGGCGCAGGATCTTCCCGGCGACATCACTATCACGAACTCCATCGTATGGGGCAACGGAGACGACCTGGTGAACGTGGCAGCCACCTACTCCGACATCGAAGACGGGGACCCCGGCGAGGGGAACATCTCTGCAGATCCGCTCTTCGTGGACCCTCCCGGAAACGACTTCCACATCCTGCCCGCCTCTCCCTGCCGGAATACGGGTTCGAACGCGGCACCATCCCTCCCGGCCACTGACTACGACGGAGACGCCAGGGTTGAAGAGGCCGTGGTGGACATGGGCGCGGATGAATACGTTCCCAACACCTCCACAGGCGACGACGTGGAGGTGGTGTTCACCGAGGCCCAGGCCGAGGTTGCCTTTGACACGGTGAGCGGGGAGGGCCAGACCACCGTGGACAAGCACATCGGGTACCCGCCTGCCCCGGACGGCTTCCTGCTGCTCACCGAGCCCACCCATGTCTACGATGTGGAGACCAGCGCCGACTATTCCGACACGGTCACGGTCTGCGTGGAGTACGAGGAACCGGGCGGCTCGGTGGACGAGTCCCTGATCCGGCTGCTGCACGAGGAGGGGGGCGAGTACGTGGATCGCACCGTGCTTCCCGTGGACACGGTGAACAACGTGGTGTGCGCCGAGGTGAACGACTTCTCCGAGTTCCTTCCGGCAGTGACCGAATGTTGGGACCTGGATGAAGACGGGTACGGGGACGAGGCCTGCGGAGGGGACGACTGCGACGACGGCAACGGGAACGTGAACCCGGGCATGGCCGAGAACTGCACGAACGGGATCGACGATGACTGCGACGACCTGGTGGACGACCAGGACCCGGAGTGCGGGGGGTCTCCGTGGGCGGTGGCTTCCGAGGCTCAAGCCTCCACGGGTCGGACCGGCGTTGCGGGGTGCTCGAGGGCTGCAAACGTTCTGATGGTCCTTCTGTTCTCCGGCGGCTTCCTTGTTTTGCGAAAAAAAACACGTGATCTGGGAGGGAAGTGACATGGATCGGACAAGGGAAAACCAATCCGTACCCCTTACGGCGATCTGTTTGCTGGCCCTGTTCGTCATCCTGCCTGCCTGCACGGACGAGTACCCGGTCAGCCCGAACGCCGAATACATCAGCTTCGGGGACAGCGCGACCCATGGTCCAGGCCTGACTGAATCCTACCCCTGGTTTCTTCAACAGAAGCTCTTCCCGGGGATGGTCTTTGACCCCAACGACTATTCCCTCAACAAGGAGGACAACAGGGGAAAGTCAGGGGACAGCGCCGAAGGCAATACGAGGCTGCAATACTACCTGGACAACTATTCGTTTCCGTATGCCCACACGGTCCTGTACATGATGGGGGCCAATGACATGATCCTGGAGTTCTGCAACCGGTTTCACGATGACCAGCCCTCCGAGGAGGAGGTCCGCACCGTGAGTCGGCGGATCGCAGGACACATTTCGAATACGGTCCAGGCCGCAAGGGACGTATACGGCCTCGAGGTGATCGTGGGGAGGTATTATCGGGTCTCCCAGGGGCAGGATGCCTTCTGCATAGGGGAGATCGACCAGCAAACGGCCGACAGGATCAATCTCGCCCTTGACCTCTACCACGAGGAGGTTGGCGCCGTTCTGGCAGGACTGGGTGTGGACCTGGTTCCGGCTGCAAGCTATTCGCTTGGGCCGGATGGGTACCAGGGGGACGGACTTCACCCCAATGCGGTCGGATCCATGGTGATTGCGGAGAAATGGTGCAAGGCCATCACAGGGTGGGAAGCCGAATGCGAGTGAGTTCCAATGGAGCAGAAGAATCTAGCGGCCACGAGCTCAAGGAAATGTAGAGAATGAGTTACTCCGTGTATGGATCACCCAACGATCTAGAAAAAAGGGGGGGCTAACATGCAGGGAAGCAAATTGCCGTTCGTGATTCTCGTCTGCTGCAGCCTTTTTCTTTTCCCGGTGGGTTGCGGGGTGGATTCGGGCAGGAATTCAACAGGCCAATGGGACGAGTTCCTTGTAGGCACGTGGCGACTCGTCTCCATTACCTATCAGGGACTGATGGTTGTGACGGTTGTGTGTCCGGGAAAAATCGAGATTGGAGAGGGGGTTACGGTGTTGTGCGGTGAACAGGATCTCGTTCTCGTTGTTGATGGAAGTTTCCGTACGGACCTGTTCCAGGATGAACGCTACTTCCGTATGGAGGGAACCTGGAGGTTTGCAGAAGGCATACTCGTGCTTGAGACAACAGAAGCAGGGGAATCCGAGACAGGGTCGGTTGAAGACGAGCTCATGCAGCCCCTGGAATCCCCCATGACAAACTCGTTTG
>CAZSUQ010000461.1:0-4913 GCA_964609935.1 uncultured Thermodesulfobacteriota bacterium
CGGACCAGCCTCTCTTTTTTGCCTCCCTCAGGAGAAAGAGGTCCGGGTTGACCGGGACAGGGTGTCCCACTTCCAGGAGAACCGGAAGGTCCGAGATGCTGTCCGTGTAGAAATAAGAGCGGCTGAGATCGATCCCCCGTTCTTCGCAGAATCGGCGAGCCCAGTGGAGCTTCCCCTCCCCGTGACAGATGGGCAGGATCATCTCTCCGGTGAAAAGGTCATCCTTCACCTCCAGACGGGTGCAGAGGGCATGCTCGATCCCCAGAAAGCGGCCGGTGGGCTCTGCAATGTAAGGGGTTGCTGCTGTGAGGATCGCAAGGGTGTGTCCCTTTTCCCTGTGTTCCCCCACTCTCTCAATGGCATCCTCGTAAAGGTAGTCCTTGACCGTGGTTTGAAACCATTCCTTGCAAAAGGAGATCATCTCCTGCTCGGAATCCCCCCGGAAGCGATGACTAAATTTCTTCATGAGGTTTTCGGGTTCAAGGAGGTTGAGCCTGTAGAGGATGGATGCCAGGAAGATCATGGCAAGGTCCTTACGGGTCAGAAATCCCTGCTCGCGCAGGACCTTGATGTAAAGTTCTCCGGAGCTGCGTGCGATCAGGGTGCGGTCGAGATCGAAAAAAGCACCGATTCTGTTCGTGTCCTTCATGGGGGTGATTCCGTCATGCAAAGGCCCGGCGTGCCATGGCACGGCAGGCGCGGGTTATGCATCTTCCTCGATGATCGCCACTGCCCGGATCCATCCGGCACTGGCAGCCTTGACCTTCACCGGAAAGCAGAAGAAGGTGAATCCGAAGGAGGGGAGCTGATCGAGTCCTGTCAACTTCTCGATGTGGCAGTAGCCCTTTTCAATGCCTGCGAAGTGCCCCTCCCAGATCAGGGAGGCATTGCCTGTTTCCTGGAACTTGGTTGCGGTGATGGGAAGGGGAGGGTCCCAACTCCAGGCATCCGTTCCCACCACCTTGATGCCGCGGTCCAGGAGCCATAGCGTTGCGTCCCGTCCCATCCCACAACCCTTCAGCATGTAGTCCGGGTTTCCCCAGTGCTTGTCCGCCCCGGTCATGACCAGGACGATGTCCCCGGGCAGGAGGTCGTAGCCGATCTTCTGAAAGGCCTCTTCCACCTCCGCCGGCTCTACCCGGTGTCCGTCCGGGAGATGCCGGAAGTCGAGCACAACGCCGTTGCCCATGCACCATGACAGGGGGATCTCGTCAATGGTCCATGCCTTTTTTCCCTTGTCCATGGTGGGATGATAGTGCCAGGGCGCGTCCAGGTGGGTTCCGGAGTGCGTGCTGAGTTCCACATGTTCAACAGACCAGCCTTTCCCGCCGGGAAGGTCCTCTTTCTTCAGTCCGGGAAAGAACATCTGCATGGTTTCCGCCCCTTCATCATGGCCCATGTACTGAATCTTCGGGATCATCATCGGGGGGTCAGAGGGGATTTCAGGTTCGATGGCGATGCTCAGGTCCACGAAACGTTTCGTCTTCATTCCCGAACTTCCTTTCCATGAGGACGTGTCACCTGCCTGTAAAGTGCCCTAAAAACGTATGTGATTCGGCAAAGGATGGCAAATCAGGACCCTTTGTCGGGAGGCTTCCCCCAGCCTCCTCCTCCCGGGGTTCGAACCGACAGAACGTCTCCCGCACGCACTGCCAGTGATCCCTTTGACGGCAGCTTTCGGCGCTTTCCTCCTCGAACCAGGATGTCCGACCCCGGCTTGCCGGGCGTGCCGCCACGCAATCCCCAGGGGCCCTGTTTTCTCCTTTCCCCAAGAAGCTGAACCGTGGCATCCGAAAGGAATCGGATGTCGCGGATCAATCCATCTCCTCCCCGGTGCCTGCCCTTGCCGCCCGAGCCTCTCCGGATGGCGTACCGCTCCACGCGCAGGGGGAAGGTGTGTTCCAGCACCTCCACAGGCGTGTTTCGCGTGTTGGTCATGTGGGTGTGCACACCCGTCATCCCTTCCTGCCCGGGCCTTGCCCCCATGCCGCCGCCTGTGGTCTCGTAGTAGGAGTAGGGGTCCCCTGTGGAGGGGTGGATCCCGCTCACCGAGAGGTTGTTCATGGAGCCGCAGCTGGCAGCGGGAATGGCGTCCCCAAGGGCCTTTGAGAGGGCCTTGAAGAGGCAGTCCACGATTCGCTGGGACGTTTCCACGTTTCCAGCCGCCACGGCAGCGGGAAACCTGGCATTCACGAGTGAGCCGGGCGGGGCCTCGAGCCGGATGGGGTCGAAGCAGCCGCTGTTGTTCGGGATGTCCGGGTCGGTGAGGCTGCGGAAGACGTACTGGATGCAGGACCAGGTCACCGGAAGGGGCGCATTCACAGGGCCCGGACTTTGTGCATCCGTGCCGGTGAAGTCCACGTCCACCCGAGGTCCGCGGATCCGGACGGCAACCCGGATGCGCAGAGGTCCCTTTCCCACGCCGTCGTCCTCCAGGAAATCTTCTGCCTGAAAGGTGCCCCTGGGGAACCGCGTGAGAACCTTTTCCATCCTTGTGGCGGAGTACCGTTGAAGAAAGGCCGCATAGTCCCTGGTCTTCTTCTCTCCATAACGTTTCAGGAAGGCCTCGAGTCTCATGACCCCCGTGCTGTTGGCTGCGAACTGGGCCATCAGGTCCCCTTCGAGAAGGTCAGGGCCTCTCACGTTTGCCTTGATGATACGCAGGAGCCCTTGGTTCCACGTGCCGTCGGCGCTCAGGAGTGGAAGGGGAGGGATCCTCAATCCCTCTGCATAGATCTCTTTCTGCGCGCCCATGGACCCGCCGCTCGCGCCTCCCATGTCTGCGTGGTGAGCCCTGCTGGCCACGTAGAAGAGGATGGTTTTCTTCCGGACAACCACAGGGGTTACCAGCGTGATGTCCGGAAGGTGGGTGCCGCCGCCGTAAGGGTCGTTGAGGATCCAGGTACTCCCCGGTTCGCTCTGAAGAGAGGGTGCGGCCTCTTTCACGGCAAACTGCATGGCTCCTAGGTGTACCGGGATGTGCGCTGCCTGCGCCACCATGCGGGCGTGACGGTCAAAGATCGCGCAGGAGAAGTCCAGCCGGTCCCGTATGTTCGGAGAGTGGGCGGTCCGTCGCAGGGCCGCTCCCATCTCTTCTGCAACCGAGGCGAAGAGATTCTTGAAGACCTCGAGCGTAACGGCATCCGGTGTGTGCATGGTCTTTTTCATTTCTCTCTCATGAAGGGTGCGGACAGGCGATCCGCAGGTTTCCGCATTCATCCACGCGGGCATGAAGACCGGCAGGGATCACCGTTGTGGAACTGTACTCGGAGATCACCGCGGGTCCGGAGAGCCTGCTGCCGGGTTCCAGCGAAGAACGATCGATAAAAGGTGTTCTCACCACACGACCCTTGAAATGGACGGATCTCCTGTTCGAGCGAGCGAGACGTTTCACAGGCCGGACGTCTTCATCCCTCCGGCCGGAGGGGACAGGGGAGGGAAGGGGGCCTCTGCCCGATGATCCCACTCCGCGGACCTGAATACGCACCACCTCCACGGGATGCTGCAGGCGGCAGAACCCGTATCGCTTCTGATGTTCTTCATGGAACCTGGAAGCAAGGTTCCGAACCATGGGGACAGGAAGGCCTGAGGACTGTCCTCTGTAACGAAGGATCGCATACGCATGGATGCGAACCGCCTTCCTTGGGATTCCCTCTTGGCTCACCAGGTGGGTTTCAAGGTCTTCTTTTATCCCGGTGGCGATTCCTCTGACCTGCTGGAGGCTGATCCCTTTCCCCAGGGTTTTCAGGACCCCCACGGACCGGTCCCGAATCACATCGGTAAGGAGGAGGCCCACGGCTGAAAGGAGCCCGGGATTCAGGGGGACCACCACCTCAGGGATGCCGAGCCGAAGGGCCAGGTCACAGGCATGAAGGCCCCCGGCACCGCCGAAACAGACCAGGGAGAAGTCCCTGGGATCGAATCCTCTCTCCACGGACACCTTTCGAAGCGCCCCTTCCATCACGGTGTTGGCCACTTCCACCACGCCGAGAGCCGCCTGGACGGAACGCATCTTCGCCTCTTTGCCGAGCTTGCGAAAGACCTGATCAACGGCGCTTGTTTCAAGCCTCTGTGTTCCTCCAAGGAAGAGGTCCGGCTGGATCCGTCCCAGGTACGCGTGGGCATCGGTCAGGGTAGGGCGCACGCCGCGCCGGCCGTAACAGACAGGGCCCGGGACGGACCCTGCACTCTCCGGCCCCACCCGCAAAGCACCTCCGGCGTCCACCCGGGCAATAGACCCTCCGCCGGATCCAACGGTAACAATATCGATCATGGGGACGGGCAGGGGGAACCCGCCCACCTCCATCTCTTCTGTCCAGTGCACCTCCCCATCGCAGAGACTGACGTCGGTGGATGTCCCTCCCATGTCCAGGGTGATGATCCGGTCCAATCCGGCTGCGCGGGCAACCTGAAAGGCGCCCATGACACCGGCGGCAGGGCCGGAGAGGACCGTCTGAACCGGGAAAAGGGAAGCGGATTCTGCAGACAGGAGGCCGCCGTTGGATTGCATGATCCGAATGTCCGCATCCGGCCATGCGCGGGCCATCTCGTGAAGGTAGCCGCTCATCCTTGGCGACAGGTACGCATTGACCACGGTGGCTACGGTTCTCTCGTACTCTCCCTCCACCGGTGCAACCTCGTGAGAGAGGCTGCAGGGGAATCCGGCACGTCGAACCTCCTCGGCCGCAAGCCTTTCGTTTGCCGGGTTCAGCGGGCTGTGCAGGAAGCACACGGCAACGGACTCGACCCCTTTTGTCTTTGCGGTGCGAACCGCTTGACGAACCTCGACACGCTTTACGGCCTGTTCACATCGACCTTCAGGGAGGCATCGTTCCCGAACCCCTGTGCGCAGTCCTCTCGGCACCAGGGGAGAAGGCCTGTTGCACTGGATATCGTAGAGGAGAGGGCGGGTC
>CAZSUQ010000462.1:0-4907 GCA_964609935.1 uncultured Thermodesulfobacteriota bacterium
ATCTTTGTCGGCCGGCTCACTTGGAGGGCTTGAAAAACGATAGATCCGCAATCTCGCCTTTGGTCTTCTTCCTCCAGGCTGCCTCCACCTTCATCCCTGCCTGCACATCCTCCGGGGCCACCCCCTGGATGGGCATGTAGAGGGTGGAGTCCGCCCCTTCCAGGCGGATCGCGCCGATCATCCCGGGTTCTTCCAGGTCCGCAAAGTTCCCTTCTTCATCAGGCTGAACGTATGCCAGGGTAAATCCCTCCAGCTGTCCCTTGCCGGAAAGGGGAACCAGGTTCTTTTCCTTGATCTCTGCATTGCACTGGCCGCAACGGTTGCGAGGCGGCACGTAGGTATACTCGCATTCCGGACACTTGGCCGCCAGAAGCTTCCTTTTTGCCAGTCCCTTGATGAAGGTTTCCATGATAAAGCCCACGGACCAGTTGTAGTTGGCCACAAAGGGCAGTGCCTGCACATCCACGATTTCTTTTTTCTTCTCTTGCATGGTACGTACCCCCTTCAGCCTTTTTTGGCCCGGGCCTTCTTTGCGGTCTTCTTCTTCGACGGTTTCTTCCTTGGTTTTGGCTTGCGCACCGGAGGCGCTGCCTTGAGGGGCTCCACCCCCTCCATGTCTCCGAGCGCCCCCTGCGGCTCCCTTGCCCAGACAGCTTGAACGCGCATCCCGATGTGCACCTCTTCCGGGCTGGCACCCTGCAGCAGGATGTGCACGTTGGAGTCCGAACCGTCGAATTGCACGAAAACGGGCATGAGGATCTCACCCTCCTGAAGGAGTCCGGATTCCACCGGGTCTGCCCCCAAAACCTTGTACTTCCCTTTTACCACGGGCGGACTGTAGGTGAAGGCGGTGATGGTACCCTTGTCGCTCACCACCCTCCGTTTGCTCATCTTTGTGTGGCATCTTCCGCAGATGTTCCTGAGCGGCACCACGACCTTGCCGCACCCGGGGCACAGGGACCCGATGATCTGTCTTTGTTTGAGCCCCTGCACGTATTCTTCCATGAGCCGGGGGGCCTTGTATTTGTAGGCACCGATGTTCCAGGAGCCCTGGACACCCATCGTTTCCGGTCTCTTGTCCTTTTCATATCCCATGAGTTCACCTCCTCCTCGGACTGGGGGTGTCGCCGAGCACGGTCATGGTGATGAAGTTCGTCACCCCTCCCCATCCGTGTGCAATGGCGTTCCTCACCTTTTTGGGTACCTGGTGGTCCCCTGCCTTGCCCATGACCTGGAGAGCCGCTTCCAGGATTCGCTGCAGGGCCGAGGAACCGATGGCGTTCGTGGTTGCAACGCCGCCCGAAGGATCGCAGGGCATCCTGCCGTTGATATCCGTCTCCCCCTTTTCAACCGCCATCCAGGCCGTGCCGTCATCGAAAAGACCGAGCCTTTCCGCAAAGATCATCTCCTGGCTCGGGAAGGGCTGGTAGATCTCGGCCACGTCGATCTCCTCCTTGGGATTCCTGATCCCGGCCATCTCATAGGCCTTCATGGCGGAAACCCTGGCTCCCATCTGCTCTGAGGGGTCGATCACGCCCACGCCGCCGTAGTTCTCGCTCTGAAGCTGGTTCTCCTCGTCCGAATAAGAGGCGAGCCCCTTGATCCATGCCGGCTTCTTGCACCGCTTCAGGGCGATCTCCTCCGGTGCGAACACCAGTGCCGAAGCGCCGTCGCTGGCCGGGGTGATGTGTCCGTAGCGGAAGGGGTAGGCGATGGTCTCTGTCTTGGCGATATCCTCCGGCCGGCATCCGGGCCAGCGGAGATGCGCATAGGGGTTCAGGGCCGCGTTGCGCCGGTTCTTTGCCGCCACCATGTCCAGGTGCTCGATCCCGCAGCCTGACCGGTGCATGTAGAACCTTGCCTGGTAAACGGCCACGCCCGCGGCAGCACCCACGGCCGAGGAAGCCAGCAGGTTGCGTATGCTCACGCCGTAGCTGAACGCGTGAAAGAAGTTGGCAAGGCCCACGTGCAGGAGCCCGGTGGTGGCGCCCGCCTCCATGCTGTCCGAGTGTTTTTCCCATGCCACGGCCACCACGATGTCGTTCAGCCCGGATGCGCTCACGTAATAGCCGCCTTGAGCCACCGACCCCCCGGTGGTGCCGCCGGTGGCGATGCGGATCACCGGTTTCCCGGGCGCACCGATCCAGTCCCCGAGCCACAGATCCGGCTGGGCAACCCCTCCAAAGCCCTGCATGTTCCCCACAACCAGGGCATCCACCTCCTTCGCGTCCACCTGGGCGTCTTCCAGCGCGAGGCTCACCGCCTCGTTCACCATTTCAGCGAGGCTCACGTCCCTCCGCTTGCTCGTATGTTTTGTCTGGCCGCAGCCGATGATTGCCACGTTTCTGTTCATAGCTCATCACCTCCCAGTACGAAGACCATGTTCTTTTGCGCGCAGATCCCGAACTGACCGTGAGCCAGCGCCCTGAAGATGCCCGGCACCTGAAGGCTCCCCGCTTCCCCTCGAACCTGCTTGGCGGCCTCGATGACCCTGGCCAGGCCGGTGGCACAGACAGGGTCCGCGGCCAGGGCGCCTCCGCTGGGATTCACGGGCAATTCACCGTACCGTTCGGTGGTTCCCTCTTCGATGAACACCTTGGCCATGCCTTCCCGGCAAAAGCCCAGGGCCTCGTAGATCATGAGTTCCTCGTGGGCGAACTTCTCCGAGACCTCCGCCAGGTCGATCTCCGCATAGGGGTCCCTGATACCGGCCATTTCATAGGCCTTTCGGGCCGCGGTTGCGAGGGAGTCGAGATGCAGAAGATTTCTGTCCCTGATGTAGGCGTCCTGGCAGCACCCAACGCCTTCGATCCACACGGGATCGTCCGTGAACTCCCTGGCACGCTCCTCGGATGCGATCACAACGGCACAGGCCCCGTCGCTCCTCGGGGACATGGTCAGTTCCCGGATGGGATCGTAGTAGACCCTGGAGGCGAGCACCTCGTCCATGGTCACGTCGGGCATCTTCCTGTGTGCATTGGGGTTGTCCACGGCGTTCCTCAAGTTCTTCACCGACACCAGGGCCAACTGCTCTTCGTACACGTCGTGGGCATCCATGTACATGTTCGCCTGGATCCCGGCCATGGCCACGTCGTTGAGAACGCCCACCTGCCTGTCGAAGAGCGGGTCCAGCGTGTAGAAGGATACCATGTGGGGGTTGAAAGTGGAGGCCTGGGTGTGTGCCGAGACCAGGGCCACGTCATGGGTGCCGGCGAGGATGCGCATCATGGCGTAGTAGAGGGCAAAGGTCCCGTCCTCCTCCACCTTTGACTCATCCTTCAGAAACGCACCGTTGGCCATGCTCAGAAAGACGTTGGAGATGGTTCTGCCGTCAAGAAAGTCGGTGGAGGCACTGACCACGGTATCCAGGTCTTCGCGCAGGATGCCCGCGTTCCGGAAGGCGTCCCACACCACCTCGAACACCATGTCCTCCCTGGTCTTCTGCACATTCTCCTGATGCTCTGACTGTGCATAGCCCACAATGGCTACCCTCATAGCTGGTTCCTCCTTTGTTCATGAATAAAAGGGTTCTTCCGGCAGGAGCTTCTTGCTAGGGTCAGGATTCGTTTCATTGAGAAGTGCACACATCCGGTAAGGGTCCGGTTGAAAGCGTTCCGACCGCTCAGAATGGATTTCAAGCCAAACAGATAGCATTCTCCCACAGGGAAGGCAAGAAGAAATCGATCCATGGTGTCTGGATGGGAAGGGGGAGAGAGTACGTCCACGATCTCTTCGCATTTCGTGCGATATGCATGCTGGTGGAGTGGCTTGGAAATTTCGTTATGTTATCGGAGAGGGAATCCCCAACTGCCCAGAACAGCCCAGTCCCGACCAGAGAATCAATCGACAGCTACTTGCCACCCGAACAGGACCGCCTCCTCAAGACCATCCAGGCACCGAACACCCCAAGAAGCACGAAGGCCGTGCCCAGGGGTGTTTCCGAAAACGACGGATCCTGCACCACCGAGCAACCGCAGCCACCCTCGGAGTTGGCCGCAAAGCCGCCCTCAGGAGGGGAGGGCGGTTCTTTCTCGATCGTAAAGGAGTCCAGCACGGTCATGAGCGGATCCACGGACTCCACCTGGACCAGGAGGCCGTTCACCGAGACACGCATGTACTGGAAGGAGTCCACAACCACCTGGCTGTAGGGATTGATGTCGTCGAAGATCGGATGGGGAGCGGCGCCTCCGCCTCCGGTGAGGATATAGGTCACCCCGTCCTTGAAGCTCCTCTCATAGAAGTGGTCGTGACCATAGAAGACGATGTCCACACCGTATTCTTCCATCAGGGGGACGATGTTGTTTCGCAGGTTCTCTCCCATGAGATCAAACTGGCCCATGCCGCTGGAAAAGGCGGGCTCGTGCCAGGAGACAAAAATCCAGTCCGGATCCTGGACGCCGTCCGTGCTCTGCTGCAGGTCCTGAACAAGCCAGTCGAGCTGTTCTCCTTCCTCCAGGTCCTTGGGAATGTTCGCATCCAGCACGATAAAGTGGCAGTTGGCCCAGTCAAAGGAAAACCATCGCTCATTGTTCGGCAGGGTGAAGTAGTCATGGAAAAGAGGTGCCGCCCCCGGAATGGAAAAGAAGACCATGATCAGCCCCTGGTATTCATGGTTTCCAAGGACCGGAATCACGGGAATCCGGCAGAGCAGGTCCCAGTAATCCTCAAAGTAATGCCGTCGCCACAGCTTCTCCTCGTATCCACCCAGTTCGGCAACAAAGTCGCCCACGTGGATCACAAAGGACGGGTCGTCCTCCAGGATTCCTTCCTTGATCTGCAGCTTCTCCGGCTCCGAGTACATGGTGTCTCCCACAACCGAAAAAACGAAGGGCACCGTTTCACGGGGAGCAGTCCGGAAGGAGTACACGTCCCCAACCGGTTCACCGCCGGAAAATGCCTGATACGCA
>CAZSUQ010000463.1:0-1133 GCA_964609935.1 uncultured Thermodesulfobacteriota bacterium
AGAGGGAGACCCCGTGGCCAAACAAAAGATTCGCATACGGCTGAAAGCCTATGATTACAAGGTTCTGGATACCTCTGCGTCCGAAATCATTGAGACCGTGCAACGATCCGGAGCCCATGTATCCGGCCCCATCCCTCTTCCCACGAGAATCGAAAAGTTCTGCGTCCTGCGTTCGCCGCACATCGACAAGAAGTCCAGGGAGCAATTTGAGATTCGTACACACAAGAGGCTCTTGGACATCCTGGAGCCGACGCAGCAAACGGTGGACGCATTGATGAAGCTTGAACTCCCTCCCGGTGTTGATGTGGAAATCAAGCTGTAACGTCATCTTTCATTCGGAGGTTCGGAGGGTCCATGCCGACCGTAGATGTGCTCGATACCAACGCAGAGAAGACCGGGGAAATCTCCTTGCGGGATGATGTTTTTTCCGTTGAGCCGAACGTCCATCTTTTTCCTATTGTCTTGAGGCAGCAAATGGCGGCCAAGCGCCGAGGGACCGCCTGCACGAAAGCAAGGAGCGAGGTGAGAACGAGCAGGCAAAAACCCTGGAAACAGAAGGGAACGGGACGTGCACGAGTCGGCTCGCGAAACTCACCCCTATGGAGAGGCGGCGGGGTCATCTTTGGCCCCAAGCCACGGGATTACAAAATCAAGGTTCCGAGGAAGGTCAAGAAGGCGGCCATGCGTTCTGCACTGAGCTTAAAGGTAAAGGAAAAACAGCTCTTTGTGCTGGATCACTTCGACATGCCGGAGATCCGAACCAAGGATTTTGTTCAGAAAAAGGAAAATCTCCAATTGAACAAAGCCCTGATCGTCTTTGAGGGTGAGAACAACAATCTGGAGCGGTCGTCGCGCAATGTTCCAGAGGTCAAAGTCCTGAAATCGGCAGGGCTGAATCTTTACGATGTCCTTCTTTACGACCAGCTGGTTCTGACCCGCGGTGCGGTTGAATACATAGAAAGGGTCTACGGCTCATGAAAAACGTGTATGAGGTCATCCGCCGTCCAATCATCACCGAGAAAGGGACCCTCCAAAAGGAAGTCTCCAACAAGGTGGTTTTTGAGGTCAATCCTCAGGCAAACAAGAAAGAGATCAAGGACGCCGTTGAGAAAATCTTCAAGGTACACGTTCTC
>CAZSUQ010000463.1:1143-4894 GCA_964609935.1 uncultured Thermodesulfobacteriota bacterium
ACGTGTGGGTCGAAACGTAGGGAAAAAAAGGAACTGGAAGAAGGCGATCGTCACGCTCAGGCCCGAAGATCAGATTGAATTCTTCGAGGGCGTTTAACGGGATTATCTTTGCCCCTTTTGGGGAGCCGGAGTCATCACATGGCACTGAAACAATTCAAGCCGACTTCAGCGGGAAGAAGGCATGCCATTAACCACCGTTTCGACGATTTGACCGCTCGCAAACCGGAAAAATCGCTTTCGCGGGGATTGACCAAGTCCGGCGGTCGAAACAACAGCGGTCGTATCACATGCTGGCAACGTGGGGGTGGCCACAAACGGCGGTATCGGCTGATCGATTTCAAGCGAGAAAAGACCGGCGTTCCTGCAAAGGTCGCCAGCATTGAATACGATCCCAACCGATCCGCACGCATCGCCCTTCTTCACTACCAGGACGGGGACAAGCGCTACATCCTTTCGCCCCACAATGTACAAGTGGGTGAAGTCATCGTTTCCGGTGAGGATGTGGATATTCAACGAGGCAATACGCTGCCCCTTCGGGCCATGCCGCTCGGAACCATCGTTCATAACATTGAATTCCGTCCGGGAAAAGGCGGCCAGCTCGTTCGTGCAGCCGGCACCTCTGCACAGCTCCTCGCGAAGGAAGGCCGCTACGCACACGTTCGCTTGCCTTCCGGCGAGGTACGCCTCTTCCATATGGACTGCAAGGCGACCGTGGGTCAATTGGGAAACCTCAACCACGAAAACATTTCGTACGGAAAAGCCGGGAAGTCGCGTTGGATGGGACGACGTTCCCATGTTCGTGGTGTGGCCATGAATCCCGTCGACCATCCTCACGGGGGTGGCGAAGGAAGAACCGCAGGGGGGCGTCACCCAGTCTCCCCGTGGGGCGTGCCCACGAAAGGATACAAGACGCGGAAGAAGAAACCCTCGGATCGATACATCATTCGAAGGCGTCAGCGGAAAAAATAAGAGCAGACCAGCACTCAGGAGATGAAACGATGCCACGATCGGTATCGAAGGGCCCTTTCGTCGATGACCATCTCATGAAAAAAGTTCGGGAAGCGCAAGCGACCCACTCGAAGAGAATCATTCAAACATGGTCCAGGCGATCCACGATCACACCCGATTTTGTCGGTTTCACCTTTGCCGTTCACAACGGCAAGAAGTTCGTTCCGGTGTTTGTTACCGAGAACATGGTGGGGCATAAACTCGGCGAGTTTTCTCCAACACGAACCTTTTACAGTCATGCAGGTGACAGGAAATCTCGATCCAAATAACACGACGCATGCCTGTAGGAACGTAGGTTAGGAAACAAAAATGGAAACCTTTGCACGCGCTCGTTATATTCGCATTTCCCCTAGCAAGACAAGGCTGGTTGCGGACATGATCCGCGGAAAACCGGTGGAAAAAGCTCTGAACATTTTGACCTTTACACCCAAGGCAGCTGCGCGCACATTGAAGAAGGTCCTGGTCGCCGCTGTGGCCAATGCGGAGAGCAAAGGGGATATCGACGTCGACACGCTCTACGTCAAAAAGGTCTGCATCGACCAGGGGCCCGTCTGGAAACGATACCGACCCCGCGCCATGGGCCGTGCGACCCTGATTCAGAAAAAAACGAGCCACATTACTGTCGTTCTGGATGAGGCTTGATTGATCTTTTTCCCGGAAAGGGGCCGGATTCCAACGGTCTTCCTTTCCCAGAAGTTTGAGCCTCCGGAGCGGCAAACGGAGCACACGACGGTTCAGTAAGCCTTTTTGAATAAGGAGGGACCCTTGGGACAGAAAGTCCACCCGATCGGATTACGGCTCGGCATCGTTCACACATGGTCTTCCAAATGGTTCTCAGAGAAGCAATACGGCCAGTTCCTGCACGAGGACCTCTGGATACGTCGCTATCTGAAGAAAAACTTGCAGCATGCAGGGATCGCCAAGATTGATCTGGAACGTGCTGCAAACAAGGTGAAGGTCCATATCCACACATCCCGCCCCGGGATCGTGATCGGGAAGAAAGGCTCGGAAGTCGACCGGTTTCGGAAAGAACTCGAACAATACACAAAGAAAGAAGTTTTTCTGAACATTCTCGAGGTCCGAAAGCCTGAAACAGACGCCCAGCTGATTGCCGAAAACATTGCCCTCCAGCTCGTGAGGCGGGTCGCTTTTCGGAGGGCCATGCGAAAAGCGGTCTCGACGGCCCAGAAATTTGGTGTCCAGGGCATTAAGGTTCATTGTGCGGGTAGACTCGGCGGGGCAGAGATGGCCCGCAGGGAATGGTATCGAGAAGGTCGTGTTCCTCTTCATACCCTTCGCGCCGATATCGACTATGGGTTTACCGAAGCGAAAACCACCTACGGGATTATTGGCGTCAAGGTCTGGGTCTTCAAAGGCGAAGTGATTCCCGGTGAGGAATCGAAACGCAAAGAACTCGCAGGAGTATAGTTCGTCGTGTTATCACCGAAAAAAATCAAGCATCGAAAACAACAACGGGGGAGACTCAAGGGTGCGCGCACCCGTGGGTCCTACATGAGTTTCGGAAAATACGGCTTACAGGCGATGGACGCCTGTTGGATCACCAACCGCCAGATCGAAGCGGGTCGTATCGCCATTACCCGTCACGTGAAGCGCGGTGGAAAAATCTGGATCCGGATCTTTCCGGACAAGCCGATCACGGCCAAACCCGCGGAAACCCGGATGGGACGTGGTAAAGGGAGTCCGGAGGAGTGGGTTGCCGTTGTCAAGCCCGGAAAAATTCTCTATGAGCTGGACGGTGTCCCCGAGAAAATCGCCCGCGAGGCTTTTCGGCGGGCAGGCCACAAGCTTCCCGTCAAAACGCAATTTGTTTTACGAGAGGAACTGACATGAAGCCGGCGGAACTGAGGGACCTGGCGCCCGACGAGCTCGAACAAAAAGAGCAGGAACTTCGTGAAGAGCTCTTCAACTTGAAGATTCAACACACGACCGGGCAACTGGACAATACGGCCCGACTCTGGCAGGTGAAAAAGGACATTGCGCGCGTACAAACGCTTCACAAGGAAAAAGCCGCAAAAAAAGGGGAAGAACATGCCTAAGGGCGGGCAACGGATGCGACAGAGAGGGACGGTCACAAGCAACAAGATGAACAAGACGGTCGTTGTCGTTGTTGAGCGACGAACGGTCCATCCTCTTTACCGCAAAACCATTACACGACGAAAGAAATATTCCGTACATGACGCCGAGGATCGATGCAACACAGGTGATGTTGTTGAAATCGTCTCCTCAAAACCCTTCAGCAAGACAAAAACGTGGGCTGTCTCAAAAATCCTGAAATCCGTTCAACCGTCATCGTCTCCGGTTGAAGCTGTATCCGAGAAGGAAGTGGCAACATGATTCAAATGCAATCGTTTTTGGCCGTGGCAGACAACTCGGGGGCAAAGACGGTCTTCTGCATCAAAGTGCTTGGAGGCTCAAAACGAAAGTACGCTTCCCTCGGGGACGTGATCGTGGTCTCCGTCCGTGAAGCCCTCCCCGCCTCCAAGGTCAAGAAAGGGGACGTGCATCGCGCGGTCGTGGTTAGAACGCGGAAGGAGGTTCGTCGGCCGGATGGTTCCTACATCAAATTCGACAACAACTCGGCGGTTCTCATCAATGCGCAGCGCGAACCCATCGGAACCCGCATCTTCGGCCCGGTTGCCAGGGAATTGCGTGCAAAGAATTTTATGAAGATCATTTCCTTGGCACCCGAAGTGGTCTGAATCGTAACGGAGCTCTGGTCATG
>CAZSUQ010000464.1:0-4882 GCA_964609935.1 uncultured Thermodesulfobacteriota bacterium
CCACCTGCTGGTCTTCCTCGAGTACCTGCTTGGGGTGGGGGATCTTGTTGTAAGAGATCTCGGAAACATGGACCAGGCCTTCCACCCCGGGGACCAGTTCCACAAAGGCTCCGAAATCCATGAGCCTCGTGACCTTTCCGGGCATCACCTCCCCTTCCCGGATCCCAAGGCCCTTTTCCCATGGGGTAGGCTCCAGGGCCTTCATGGACAGGGAAATCCGGGTGCGCCCGTCCGGACCGGGCTCGCACTGAAGAACCTGCACGTTCACGGAGTTCCCCACCTGGAGCAACTCCGACGGATGCCTCAAACGGTAGTGGGCCATCTCGGAGATGTGCACCATCCCCTCGATGCCGCCGATGTCCACAAAGGCGCCGAAGTTCATCAACCTCGTGACCTTGCCCTCCATTTTCTGTCCGGGCTGGAGCGTTTTCAGAACCTCCTGGGCCAGCTTCTCTCTTTCTTCCTCCAGGAGCACCCGCCTGGATACGATGATGTTTCTTCCCCTCTCCTTGAACTCCTGAATCCGGAAGGTGTAGCGTGCACCCACATGCACGTCCGGGTTCTCACAATAGTCGATATCGATCTGACTGATGGGGCAGAAGGCACGCACACCCGAGATATCCACCTGAAAGCCTCCCTTGATGGATTCCGCCACCCTCCCCTCCACCGGAAGCTCGCTGCGAAAGGCGTCCAGCAGAACCTCGATTGCCTGTGCGCCCTTGACCTTGAGTCCCTTGCTCAGATGGATCGTGTCGGTGACAGAGGCCACCTTCAATTCCATCTGGTCGCCAATCTTCACGCTAAGAGCTCCCTCCTTGTCGAGGAACTCCGCTTTATCCACCACACCCTCGCTCTTGCCCCCGAGATCCACAAAAATGGACTCCCTGCTGATCTTCACCACCTCGCACACAACCGTTTCTCCGGGCCGAAAATCCTGTTCGGGCGTGACGGGATTGGCCTCGAACAGCTCTTCAAAGGTGGGCTCTTTTGGTGTGTCTTCCTCTTTTGTCATGGCGTCTTTCCCTGTTGGATTTTCGGAGGTATTTTACGCAAAAGGGGGTCGTTCGTCACCCCTTGTGTTGCGCCCCTTTAGTTGAATTGTTGAACCAATTGTGATAAATGCTGTTTTTTCGTCTTTCCGGATCAAATGTCCCCCAATACCCCATTGGCGAACAAGCTACCCTTCACGAGACAGGACAAGGATTCGCAATGGAACAGTTGATGAACCTTTTGCAGCGGGCACTGCTCGACATGGGACTGGTGCACCTCACGGTGGGCCACATCATCATGTGGGGGATTGCATTCTTCTTCCTCTATCTTGCCGTGAAGAAGGAATACGAACCCCTCCTGCTTCTGCCCATCGGTTTTGGGATCTTCCTGTCCAACCTCCCCTTGGCCCCGCTTATGGGCGAGGGGGAACTCTTCTGGATCTTCCACCACTATGGAATCGAGTGGGAGGTCATCCCCTGTGTGATCTTCCTGGGGCTGGGGGTCATGACCGACTTCGGGCCCATGCTTGCGAACCCGAAATCCCTCCTGGTGGGCGCGGGCGCTCAGCTGGGCGTGTTCGTAACCTTTATGGGAACCTACGTGTTTGCAGGCTTCACCCTTCCGGAGGCCGCGTCCGTGGCCATCATCGGGGGTGCAGACGGGCCAACGACCATCTACCTGACCAACGCGCTGGCGCCTCAGCTCATCGGGCCCAATGCCCTGGCCGCCTATTCCTACATGGCCATGGTCCCCCTGATCCTCCCGCCCATCGTCAACATGTGCACGTCGAAGAAGGAGCGGATGATCGAGATGAAACAGCTCCGAGAGGTATCCAGGCTTGAGAAGCTCCTGTTTCCTCTCTTCGGGTCCATCCTGATCATCCTCATGATCCCGGCCATTGCACCCCTGCTGGGCATGCTGATGCTCGGCAACTTCATGCGGGAGGCCGGCGTGGTGGGAAGGCTTTCCAAGACTGCCGAGGGATCCCTGATGAACATCGTCACCATCTTCCTCGGGATCTCGGTGGGCGCCACCATGTCCGCAGACAAGTTTCTCAATCCGCGGACCTTGTTCGTGTTCGGTTTCGGTATCTTTGACTTCATCCTCTGCACCATAGGCGGCGTTCTCATGGTCAAGCTGCTGAACCTCTTCATCCGGGAGAAGATGAACCCGATCATCGGTGCTGCAGGCCTGTCCGCGGTACCCATGGCGGCGCGCGTCTGCCAGACCATGGGCAAACAGAACAATCCAAAAAACTTCCTTCTCATGCACGCCATGGGCTGCAACGTGGCCGGCGTCATCGGTACGGCCGCTGCCGCAGGGTTGATGATCGCCATGTTCCAGTCAGGAGGGGGCGGGGGCGAACACGCCGCCGTTTCCACGATCCTTGACGGCATAAAGAACCTGCTGGCTGTGGGGTGATTTTTTTTAAAAGAATAGCGGGACGGTAAGAGTAGCCATCCAAGGAAAGAGGATCCGATGGAACAATACATGGAACGACTGGCCAACCCGGATCTCATTTTCGGTCTTGCCGTGAGGTTTTTCGGTGTCTTTGTCGTTCTGATCATCGTGATGATCGGCATCTGGATCGTGGGCCAGATCTTTCTCCGGGCCAAGGAATCGGCCGAGAAAGAAAAGGCGGACCAGGGCCAGGCCCTGTCGGCAAAAAGAGAAACCACGGCTGCCGTGGAGAGCACGGGCACAGGGGAAGCCGGGGCCGAAGCAACCGAAGAGGTCGCCGCGGTCATCGCGGTTCACCTGCAGGAGTCGGCAGAGACCGCCGGGCTCCGTCAAGCCGGATCCGCTGCCTCGGAAGATGTGGCCGCGGTCATCGATCTGTCCCTTGCCAGACACATGGCACAGCAAACGTTCATGCTCCCTTCCCTGATGCAGGATACCGCCTCCCGGATGGAACGGGAGAGCCCATGGAAGATCATGGGGAGGCAGGAGACCTTTTCCACACGAACCCTTCCCTTCAGGGGCCGTAGAGCCACAAAAGGGAGATAGCCAAAAGGGAAAAGAGAAAATGAGCCAGCAAGCGTACGTGATCAACGGGAAACGGTATGTCGTGGAAATTCTCTCCTTTGACGGCAGTCAGGCCGAGGTTCGCGTGAACGGGACCGTCTACAAGGTGGATGTTCCTGCAGCCGGCCAGGCCGCACCCCCTCCTGTTGCGCAGACACCCACGGTCCCTGCTCCGCAGCAGCCCCTGCCACAACAGCCTGCGAAGGGCCCTGAACCGGTCAAGCCGGTCGCCCCTCAACCGCCCCCGAAGACCGCTGCACCCCCTCCCTCACAGCCGAAACCCGGACAGGCAGACAACCAGGTCGTCTCTCCCATGCCGGGCGTCATCCTCAACGTGCTCGTGGAGGAAGGACAGGCCGTGCAGTCCGGAGATGCCCTCCTGGTTCTGGAGGCCATGAAGATGGAAAACGAGATTCATGCGCCCAGGGCCGGAACGGTCAAGAAGATCCATGCGCCCAAGGGGACCGAGGTACAGGCAGGCACCCTTCTCGTGGAACTCGAGGGATAAGCGCCTGCATCCCCATCCCACCTTGACATACCGGGTCCTGCCATCCTTTGATATCTGTGTTTTCGTCCGAAAATACGAAAATCACTCACAGAGAAAAGGAAGGAGAGGTTCATGGTCCTGATCCAACAGCTGATCCAGGCCTGGAGGCGAGCCTTCCTCATCCTTTGCCTACGTCTGCAGGCCATGAAGAACGGATCCACCCTTGAACTGAGCCTGGCAAAGAAACTGGAACTGGGCAAGGGGATCCGTGTGACTCTCAACGGCAGGCACAACAAGATCACGCTGGGGGAAAAGGCGCATATCGGGGAACGCGTACGCATCGATCTTTGTGACGGCGAGTTCTACATGGGGGAGCGCGGACAGTTCCGTGCGGAAAGTGTTGCTCATATCTCCGGGAGGTTCTGGCTGGAAAGCGCCTGCGGTTTCAGCATCCGGTGTGTGATCCACTGCGGCAAGAGCATCGAGATCGGCCGTTACACCATCTTTGGCGAGTACACCTCCATCCTCGACGGCGAGCACGTGCACATCCAGACCGATGACTACTGGTTTTACGGGGACCCTCAGGCAGAGAACATCCTGAAGGGTGTGAAGATCGGCAAGGGTGTCTACGTGGGAGCCAAGACGACCATCGTCATGGGCGCGGAGATCGGTGATTTCAGCAGGATCGGCGCAAACTCCGTGGTCACGGGAAAGGTCGAACCCCACACCCTGGCAGTGGGTGTCCCGGCACGCCCGATCAAGAAGCTTGTGTGATACGAGAGGAAAATCCCGGGATTGATCCATCGCGACACTTAGCCCTGCCCTGCCGCATCTCTTCATTTTTCCACTGAAATCACGCTGTTAAAAATTTGTATTTGACAGGTAGATTATATATGTATAATCGGAATGCCTTCGTTAAAAAGGCCTTGATTGACGGTACTTAAGATGCCTATGTATTTTGTGCAGCACGGTTTGGCCCTGCCAAAGGAAGTGGATCCAAATCGCCCTCTATCCGAAGACGGACGAAGAGAAGTCGCGTGTATTTCAGATCATCTGCGAAAGGTGGGCGTTGCGGTCCGGAAGGTCTTTCACAGCGGGAAGACAAGGGCCAGGGAGACCGCTCAAATCCTTGCAGACCGAATTGGGGATGGCAATGTGTTCGAACTGGCCGGGATGGACCCGAATGACAATGTTGTGGAATTTGCACGGACGCTGAAAGAAGACGGCGCAATGTTTGTCGGCCATTTACCGCACATGGGAAAACTCGTCTCTTACCTGCTCACCGGCGACGAAGACGCAGGAGTCGTCAGCTTCGAGAACGGCGGGGTTGATATGGTCAAGTGAAAAGAGACACCTGGTTAAGCAACTTTTGCCAAGACT
>CAZSUQ010000465.1:0-4862 GCA_964609935.1 uncultured Thermodesulfobacteriota bacterium
GAAGGCATAAAGTGCCGCATCGCTCAGGCCGAAGAGTTCACTGCGCAGTGCGGCCACCAGCGCCACGGGATCGTCGGAGCGAATCACTGCGGTGAGGCAGATGTGAAGCAGCCCGATCTCGTTCACCTCGTTCAGAGCACTTCCACCGGTCACCTGATGCGGAATCCCGCATGCCTGCAGTTTCTGCGCATAGATGCTGAGGTGCGCCCTCTTCAGCGTGACGATCAGGAAGTCGGACGGGCCAACGGCCTCGGCCCTTCCATCCTCCAGTTCCCGGGTTGTGCGCGTGACCGTCATCCCTGAGTCAATGGCGTTCCGGATGGTCCGGGCGATGCGTTCGGCTTCATAGTCCACCGCCTCTCCGCTTCTCCCATGCTCTTCCGGAACAGGCAGGACGTACACGCCGGCGAGTTGGCCATCGTTTCCATCCACCCTCCCCTCGTGCAAGGCCACGTAGCAGGGCGATTCATCTGAATCGCAAGCAGGAAACCGAAGGAGGGGGCTGGAAGACCCGCCGGAATCCCCGTCTCCCGTGCCGGCTGCATCCGGTTCGGAATCCGTGCCGTTCCCCTGCGGGCCAAAGACCCGGTTCACCCAGCCGATCAGGGTCTTGCCGGTCCGGAAGTTGGCCGAAAGCTGCACCACGAGCCCTTCCTTGCCTTTGCCCTCACCGGTTCGAATGATCTCCTTGACCTCGTTGTAGGTCACGATGTCCGCCCTGCGGAACCGGTAGATGGACTGCTTCGGGTCCCCCACCACAAAGAGGGAGCCCAGCCGCGGCCTGCACCTTCTCCATTCCGTCTCCTCCGGATTCGCGGCCGTGAGGAGAAGCATGACCTCTGCCTGGACCGGATCCGTATCCTGAAACTCATCCACGAGCAGGAACCGGAAGCGGCCCTGAAAGGTTCTCCTCACGTGGGGCTTGTCACGGAGGAGGTCCGCCGCCCTGAGGAGAAGATCCTGAAAGTTGAGCCAACCCCTCTCGCGCCGGAGTGTGTCGTATACCTCCCTCGCCCGGGCCATCACGTGCATCGCCGGCCCGTAGCATCCTTCGCGCCATCGCTGGAGAAGGGGTGCCGCTGTTTCTTCACGAAACCGGTTCCACCTTTCCTGCTCCTGTTTGGCCTGATCGCGGGTGAAGTTGTCGTTCCGCATCCACTCCTTCTGCACGACACTGCCGGTCTTGTTGAAAAAGCTTAAGATCTCCATGAGGTGAGGCGGATGACGCAAGTCCTCATAGTGGGAGGCGATGCGCGGCAGGCGTCTGTACTCGGGAATGAGGTTGTCACGGCCCCAGTCCGCGGGAAGGCGGGGGAAGAGCCCTTCCATGTGAGCCAGGTATCGATTCAACTCCTGGATTGCAGCCTCCAGGCCCTCGAAGCCGGCTTCTTCCGCCGGTATGGGCCATTCGTCCACGTCCGGGTAATCGGCGAACCGACCCCACGTCTCTTCCAGGTCGGCAAGCCGCAGACCGAAACGGTCCAGATGTGCAAGCACCCCTTCCGGATCATGGGCAATGAGCCTTGCCGCCAGGGCATCCCATGCCTCTTTTCGAAGGCGCCTGTCCGTCTCCTCGTCCATCTCTTCAAAGGCCAGGTCCACCTGCGCCTCCACAGGCCGTTCCCTGAGCAGGCGGGCGCAGAAGGAGTGGATCGTGCCGATGGTGCATTGCTCGATGTTTGCCAGGGCACGCTCAAGGTTCTCCTTTTCCTCACCGGCACACGTATGCACCGCCTTCTCCAGGCCAACCTGGAATCGAGACCGAAGCTCGGCAGCCGCCTTTCTCGTGAACGTGACGGCAGCAAGGTGCTGGGCACCCGGACAGGCTCCGGTCCTCAGGAGGGCCAGCATCCGGTTGAGAAGGCACGTGGTCTTGCCCGTACCGGCAGCAGCCTCCACCAGCATGTTCCGGTCAAGCACGGTTTCGATGAGATCGCGCCTGTCCTGATCCGGCGGGACCGGCTGAATCGGTGTGTTCTTCCTACCCCTTGCCATCTTCCTCCTCATAGCCTCTGAGCTCTTGCAGCGGTGCAAGCATCTCGTTGTCTGGATTCGCGAGCTTGCGTGCCACGGTTCCAGCCGTCTGCTCAGGATCACCAAAGGCCGCAGCGAAGTCGCTGAACCTCACGTCTCCCGGTTTGTCCGTGAAGGGGAAACAGCCTGCTGCCAGCAACGCACACAGGCGTTCCAGGACATACATGCCATGAGCAAGCTCCCCGGCCTCCCACTGGACCCGTTCGCCGTGCTCCCGAATGCCCGGGAAGAAGTAGCCGAACCGCGCGACCCTGGATTCCGGAGACAGGACCTGCCTGAGCCGCGACTCCACCATGGCCAGGTAGAGCGCATTCTGAACGACCCTGCCCTGGTCAAAGGGATCCTGCCTCTGCCGGCTCTGGCCCACGGTGTATTTCCAGCTCCCGCCGGTCTTGTAATCCCAGATGCTGAACCGCTTCCCCTGGCTGCCCAGCTCTTCGTCCACCCTGTCGATCCGGCCGCGGACCCGGACGGTCTTCCCTCCCGGAATCACCACCTCCACCGGATCGCCCGTGTCGAGATCCGTACCGTCTCCCTCGGACGGCAGGCCCATGGAGGCCTCGAAGTAGAGGGGCCTGCTCTCCCTGCAGAAGATCTCCTCTTCCCTGAGGAAGATCCTGCATGTCTGTTTGAGCAGCCTTGTTTCCTGCTGGAACACGTCAGGGTTGGGAGGCGGTTGTTCCTCTTTCCATCGGGCGATCTCTTTTTCAAGGATCTCCTGGATCTCGTTGAGATCCTTGTGGAATGCGGGTGGGCGCTCCCTGTTGTGCAGCCTGCTCATGAATTCCCTGAAGACCTCGTGAAGCAGGGTTCCCTTCTGAAGGGGATCGAGCCACACGCCGGGATCGATTCCGTGCTCCTCCGGCGGTTCGATCTTCAGGACATACTTGAAGAAGTACTCCATGGGACAGGCGCCCAGCCGTTCCAGCCGATTCGCGGACAGGACCGTTCCATCGGGCTTGAACGGGTCGTGGTCAATGCCGGCCTCGGGCACATACCCGTCGTATTCGGTGAAACAGTCGCTTTCACGCGCCCGGCGGGCCTCGAAGCCGCGTCCCAGTCCGGGGAAGTTCTCGGACAGGACCTCTTCAGGATCCAGGATCGTCTCCCTGCTGCAGGTGCGCCACAGCCACCATTCAACAGGGTCGGCGCATCTTTCCGGTTCGCTCGGCGCAAAGGATACCGGATGCCGGAGCCGTCTTCGAAGATCCTCCAGGTCCCCTTGAGGCTTGCCCGAGACGATGCGAAAGGCGGACACCAGGGCCGGGCTCGGGAACATCTCGCGGTCATCGGCCAGGCTGCGGCAGCAGTAGCTCAAGGAGACCCTTCCCCGCAGCCGTGCCAGGAGTCTTGCGAAATCCCGGGTCTTTTTTTCCAGGCGGCTCGCTACCGTGGACAGGTCCGGGGAGATCCTGCTCCTCTCGCCATCCAGCAGGACCGGGTCCTGCAACCCGGCGCCCGGGAACCGTGAGTCGTCCAGCCCCAGGATGAACGTGTGCCTCCTCCCCGAGTGCCCGCCCAGGTGAACCGGGGTCACAAAGAGACACCCCGGGCGCGGACCCAAGCCTCCAACGTGGGAGGACTGGGGAAGGTCGGAGAGGAACCGCCGGACATCCAGCCCCGGGATGTTCCCCTCCTCGAGGGACTCTTCAACCTCCCGGATCTCCCTGGTGAGCTGCTTCTTGCAGTATTCATCAAACTCGTTCACTCGCCGGGCATGCCTCTCCAGGACCTCTCTCATCCCCTGGAGCCATTGTCTCTGATCGCTGCCGGAACCTTCTCTCACGGGGAGACAGACGAACAGTTCCTTGACGACCTTTCTGACTTCCTTGAGCCCCTCCGCTCTTTCGAGAACCCGAACCCTCTCCTGTTCGCGGGTGGAATCCTCATCATCAGCCGGACGATCACTGCCGGCCTCCAGACGGCCGGCCCTCTTTTCCAGGCCGGATATGGCGGCGTCGAGAGCAGGGACATACCGGCCGCGGCCGTTGCCCACGGGTACGGTCCGAAACAACTCCCCGAGCCGGTTATAGCTGTATCGCTCCCTTTCCGCTGCCTCGATCCGGAAGAGCCCGTCCTGGATCATGCGCACCAGCACGCTCTGGGGGTAGTCCTCGTTGATCCATGCAAGGCAACCCATCAGGGCCCGACCCGGCCTTGAGTAGCGGGGGGGAATGCCCTCGGAAAAGGAAACAGGAGGCTGTGTCTGGTCTTCTTTGCTCGCAAGGGACCAGGCCATCTCGTAGATGAGGGGCACATACATGGCAATGTCGGTGTGCACGATCTCCACCTCATCCAAGGGGATCTTCTCCTCCAAACACCTCCTGAACACCTCACGCACCTCGTTCACCTCGCCCACGGCGCGAAACATCTCCACCGAACCATCCTCAACGGGACGAGGAGCCTCGCCCGGCTTTTCAAGCCAGGCCAGAAGGCCTGCATCGGTACGGTCACCCTCTGGAAGCTCACCGGGCCGGTCCACGGGGAGGATCGCGCGCTTCTGTTCCGGGACGGTCTCCCAGAAGGCTCTCTCAAGGCCGCGCAGGTCCTCTTCCATGTCCTCCGGCATGATCAGGACCGTCCCTTGGGGCAAGAACTGCGGGTCCCGGCGCAACCGGTCCGCGGCCATCCGGAGAACACCTGCATAGTCCACCAGGTCCCGGGCCTCGAGCTCCTTCTCGTATTCCGCGAGCAGGAATCGAATCTCCTTCCCCTTGTTCTCCACCTCAAAGCTCTTTCCGCCCAGTGCACCCTTGCGGACCCCTGCCAGCCGGAGGTCCCGGATCGCTGCCTTGAGGGTTCTCGTGAGCCCTGCACTCGGATCCAGG
>CAZSUQ010000466.1:0-4843 GCA_964609935.1 uncultured Thermodesulfobacteriota bacterium
TCTCCTGTGATCACGGACTTGGAGTTCAACCCCAGCCGGGTAAGGAACATCTTCATCTGCTCGGAGGTGCTGTTCTGTGCTTCATCGAGGATGACGAAGCTGTCGTTCAGGGTTCTTCCCCGCATGAAAGCAAGCGGAGCAATCTCGATCTCACCGGTCTCCACCATCCTGGATGCCCGATCGTAATCCATCATGTCATGAAGGGCGTCGTACAGGGGGCGCAGGTAGGGATTCACCTTCTCATAGAGATTGCCCGGAAGGAACCCGAGCCGCTCGCCCGCCTCCACGGCAGGCCGTGCCAGCACGATACGAACCACCTCGCGCTTCATCAGGGAAGCCACGGCCATGGCCATGGCAAGAAAGGTTTTCCCGGTCCCTGCCGGACCGATGCCGAACACGATGTCATGGCTTCGCATAGCGTCTACATACCGCTTCTGCCCCAGGCTCTTGGGTGTGATCCTTCGCTTGGTGGGGGACATGTAAACAACATCCTGGAAAACCTTCCGCAGATTCGCCTCGGGATGCTTTGCCACCATGCGAGCCGCACAGTCCACGTCCGTGGGATGGATGGGACCCCCCTTTTTCTGGATCTTGAAGAGGTCTTCCAGGAGGCGGCAAGCCAGGTCCACGGCATCCGCTTCGCCCTGGACCCTCGCCGTATCGCCGCGCACGTGCACCTCCACGGCAAGTTCCTTTTCGATTCGCTTGACGTTTTCGTTGCGAACCCCGAAGAGGCTCTGAACCTCCCCCGGATCCTCAAAAGAGATCTCCAGCATCTTCCTTTCCATCGGCCCTCCAGCTGTTCGGTGCCGCACCCATCCACGAGGTGCCCCGGAATCAGAGAAAACCTTCCAGGTCGCCTCAGTAGTATACAGCATTCAGGGAAGCTTTTGGCAGGGGATGCATTATTCCTGTGAGGGGATGATGAGAAGACGATATCCGGCCTCAGGATCCTTGTGATAGGTAAAGCGGTTGTTTCCCCAGAGGGAGAGGTCCTCTGGAAGAAGAAGATGCTCCTGGACGAGCGTGGAAAGCCCGGGAGGAAAGTCGTCGTGCTCCTCCTGATAAAGCTCGATGGCCTTTCGAGTGCGCTCACGCTGATGACTGTTGAGCAGCCGATACGTGGGCACCAGGCCCTCCCGGAAGGACCCCTGCACCCAGGTGATGTGCTGAGGCCTTGTGATGAAGCTCACGGAAAAGACGAGGAGGATCAGGCCCACCAGGAGCAGTGCACCCTTGACCAGCCCCCCTCTCCATGCTTCCGCGTCCCCCTCCTTGCCGACCTCCGCCGCCTTGTCGAACCGAACCCATCCCCTGTCCAGAAGAGCCAGAAAGGCCTTGCTCGCAGAATGCGCACCAAGGGGTAACGAGGAGATGATCTCTCCCACATTCCGCGTTCCGTCCACCATGTTGTAGACCATTTCCTCGGCAGAAGACAGGGAGGGCTCGTCCTTTGGGACCACATCCAGGTCCGAAAGGTTGTTCACGTCCCCTTCCCTTTTCCCCCACCTTCCCCTCAAGAGGCTCCCGACCCATGCTTTCCATGCGGAGCGCCAGCCTTTCTCCTGGCCGAACACGAGCTGCCTCTTGGGGACCTCCTGAAACGACCCCACCCGCTTCTTGAGCATGGGCCATTCGTCGCTCTGGCGAAGACCCTCCAGGATGATGGGTTCCACGGACAGCGGATCGTTGAGGCTCCACTCCGAGGAGAGGGTCTTGTCCTGAACAAAGGAGAACCGCCCTTTGCGTCGATTGAACATGGGAAACAGGATCTCTTCAACGCGCTCCCGAAGCAGGATGTGGAACTCCCGGATTTCGAGAACCCCTAACTGGCCAAGAACCTCCGGAAGGCTCCGCAGATCCTTTTTTTGTTGATCCCGGATCTTCCTGGCCTCTTCCCCGGAGAGAAAGCCCATGGTCTCCAGGGTGCTGAGCAGCTGCTCCGCGGGGGAACGCCCCGACCTGAGGGCGCCGGCGATCTTTCCTTCCTGGAAATAGACCTCGATCTCGCCTGAGTCGGTCTGGATACACAGGCACCCGGTCTTTGCCTGTTGCTCGAGCAACTGGAAGATCTCCGGGATCCCGAATTCTTTTAAATCGCCCTGTAACGGCATGCGGTCTATCTCCCGGCCCGCAACACTTGAATGAAACGAACCTGAATTCCAAGGTAGGCCAGCAAGAGAACTGCACCCAGCCCGATCGCAACGTTCATCTGGCCGGTTTCCCAAATCGGCCAGGGGGAAGGGAAGATACGATTCCAGGCGATTGCCATGAGGGTGCAGAAGAGAAAGAGAAAGAAAAGAACCATTCCCATGGCCCGTTCCTTCAGCAGGCTCCATCCCAACCCCGGGAACAGAAGGTTGATGGCCATCAGGTCTCTCCATCGCCTGGCCTGGTGAAGCACCATCCTTCGGACCTGCCGGTTTCGCCGCTCCCTCACAATCTGGTCCTTCTGGTAAAGGGACTGGTAGCACGGCATGCAAATGCCGGCCGTTCGGGTTCCGGGCTGGCACTTTGCACAGATCACGACCCCGCAGGAGGAGCAGGCAAAGGGTTCGAAACCGCTCCTCCGAATCATGAGGACCACAAATACGGCAGCCAGAGGGACAAAGACCCAGGGCGTCCAGCCCACGGGAATCCCGGTCCCTGCCAGCACCCAAAGCGCCTCGGTCATGGGGCTGACTTCCGAATCGTCTCCCATGAGATAAGCCCAGAGAGAGCCGGTGTCCGGGCTCTCATCCATGAAGAATCGATTTGCATTCTGCGTGTGGATGTAGGCAAAGTAGTCCACCCGCTCGGGATCGATCCTGCGCGCCTTTTCGAACTCCCTGCTCCCCTCGATGAAATCAAAATCCCTGCGTAACAACTGACTCAGGTTGTAGTGGGAGGAGGCTGTCCCATTGCCTTTCCGTATGGCCAGGTGATAGCTTTCCCTGGCCCGCGGAAGATCCCCTCGGATCGCAAGCAGATTTCCAAGATTGTTCCACAGAACCCCCTTGTCCGGATGCTTCTCCACTGCCCTTTCCAACACATGAACCGCCTCCTCATAATCCCCTTTTCGCTTCTGTACCAGTGCCTGGGCCAGCATAAGGTGCGAGGATTCGGGGTACTGGACAAGAGCCTTGTCCAGGCTCTGGGCAGAGGCCGTGTTCCAGTTTTCCTGGGTGCACCCGTTCAGGGCCTTCACCGCATCGGGCATGGGAGAAAGAAGATGGGCCGCTTGACGGATCATCCATGGAGACGAGGCCCACAGAAGGAGAAAGGACAGAAAAAGGGCTTTCTCCCATCTCTTTGCATAGCGCCCGAAGAGGATGCCTGCCAACACGGGAATCCAGAAGAAACCGGGCAGGAGAATCAGCACAAGGAACCCGAGGACCAGAAGGCCTGCGAGCTGAAAGACGCCCGGCAGGCCGCCGCGAACCCGTTCCTTGATTGCATGGGAAAGGATCTTCCCGTATCGGAGCACAAAGGCGATCCCCAGGAAGAGGAAGAACAGGTAGAGAGAAAGGAGCAGGACAAGGTAGACCCTGCTCAAGAACCGGTATTGCCAGGTGAAATGACCGGCCCGCTTCTTCCAGGAGACCCATTTCCAGTAAAGGAACCCCTTCAGGCCCTGCTCGGGATCCTGTTTTGCAAGGCGGGCCATGAAATCAAAGGCAGGATAGAAATCAGGGGACAGGTCACAGGCCGTTTCTCCGAACAGCCTGGCAGTGTCGAAATCCCTTTTCTCAAGCAGGCGGTAGGCCTCACGGATCAGCAGGGTGGTATAGACAGGTGTGTTTGGAAAGCCTGCATCCAGTTTTGCCTCATAGAGTTGATTCATGGCGGGCTGCAACCGGCCCGGGTTCTCCCGGCCCATGGCGCGCTTGACCTGCATCCATGGAAACGCCAGCACCTGCCCGGGGTCTGCGTAGCACAGGGCGCGTATCCCCAGAGGCCCTCCCGGGTCGCACCTCCTCACTTCCTCCGCTTTCCTTACTTTCTCCACAGGTTGTCTTGGGGCTGGCTTTACAGGCTCCTGTGGTTCAGGCTCTGGCTCCTCGCGATATACCGGGTATTCTTCGGGCGTTTGTTCCACCTCTGCCGTGACCGCACCCTTCCCTCGCTCTTCTTGTGCCTCTCCGGCCTCCTCGTGCACGACCATGGTCTTTTCACCGATATCTCCGGCCCCTAAAGCTCCTTCTTCCTTAACAGGGATTCCTGTATCCACCGTCTCATGGAATCCCGTGGTTTCATCCGGTTCCTTCAGGTCCACGGTCATGGGTTTTTCCTGCCGTGGGACCGCGTCCACAAGGTTTCCGCCCGAAATATCCTCCTCGGCCCCATCCTCCAGCTCGGTTGCGGCAGAGGGGGGTATGGGCTCACCCTCCTGTGCGGAATCCACTGGCCTGGCTTCCGACGAGATGGCTATGGTTGCAGGTGCGGACGGTGGGGGTAGCTCAGGTTCCGGAAAGGTCTCTTGATTCGGCGATTTTATGAACGAGGAGCCATACTGAGCGTGTACAGCGTTCGGGGAAGAAAGCAAGCCCCCTGCCAGGGTCGCCAGACACAGGCAAAGGACAAGGAACGCCCTTTTGCGTTCGAACATGCTAGGGCTAGGGTTTCTACTCATTGAATCAGGCCTGTTCAAACCACATGTGCGCACATGTGCGGCATTCATCAACCGACATTATTCGTAAAAATGCAATTCACGGACCAATCCTAGAGTCTAAGACCCTCTTAAACCGGTCCTACCCCTTGAATCTAACATCGGATATTGGGATCATTCCCGTGAGTAAAGAATGAAATTTTCATGGAATCGGGAGGTGTGGCACAGGCCGTCGATTACAATATCGAACCTGGA
>CAZSUQ010000467.1:0-4836 GCA_964609935.1 uncultured Thermodesulfobacteriota bacterium
GTGTATTTCCGTCTTGCGCCCAGCCTCTCCGGCGCGTTGTTCAGGATCTCCTCGTAGGCAGGCCCGTAGATGCCGGGCTCCACGGTAATGGTCTGGTTAGTCTCGTTGAACTCCAGCACGCGGTTCATGTGCGTGCCCATGACCAGCGAAATACCTCCCTTGACACATTCGAACCCGAAGTTCACCGAGGAGCCGGCGCCGTAAGGATAGACGGGGATCTTCTGCTCGTTGCAGACCTTCACGATCTCCACGACGTCTTCCTTGCCGCGCGGGTGCACCACGAGGTCCGCGACTCCCCCCACGATCCCCTGCCTGAGCTTCATGGCCTCCTCGGCCGTCTTCCCATGGGCATATTTCACGCGCGCGTAGTCATCCGCAGCGATGTTCTCTTCACCCACGATCTGCCTGAAGGTCTCGATCTGTTCCCCGGACAATCCCGAGGGTTTCCCGTACGTGACCGTCTCGTTCCCTTCCTTCTGCCTCTTTTCAAAGTCCGCGTCCGTCATCTGGAACGCTTCCTTCAACAGGGCGTAAAACCTCGGGTTCGGGTGTTTGTGCGTTTCCGGTGCTCCCCATTTGAAGATGGAGCGATAGCTCTCTTTCTTCGGCGGTTCCTTGTTCCAGTTCGGATAAAAGGACGGTTTGCTCATGGATCTCTCCTGATGGAAGTGATTGCTCTTTATAAAGGCATCGGACGAGAACTACAGCAGGGCCTTGATGTAATAGAACAGCATGATCCCGGATGCCGCCAGCTTGATCCCTGTGGCCACCACCGTTCCCACAAAGACGCCCCACCCTGCCCTGAGGGCACTTCCCCCTTCCTTTCCGGAGGCCATCTCCCCCACCACCGCACCGATGAAGGCACCGATAAACATGCCCAGAGGCGGGAAGAAAATCAATCCCACGAGCATGCCGATCACAGCCCCCCACACCCCTGATTTCGATGCCCCGAACTTCTTGGCCCCAGCGGCCGGAACCACGTAATCGAGAACACTGACAAGAACCGTCAACGCTCCCATGCCCACAAGGAAGAGGGTGCTGAAGGGAACCCATTCCATGGCAATGGAGAGAAGAATGAGTGCCGTAAAGGAAAGGGGTGGGCCGGGAATGACGGGGAAGACGCAACCCACCAGCCCGGCAATGGAAATCAGAAGACCCAGGACAATGAGAAGAACGTCGAGCATACGCTTTCAACCCCTCTTTCGCTCTTGGTGATCGCCAATTATACAGGCAACCATCTTGATTAACCAGATGAATCTGACTACCTTCTATGACAGTAGTACGCATAAGAGGCGTTCCCTGTTCGGAACATTTTTTTCATCGAGGAGAGACCATGAATCGACGAGAATTCCTCCAGCTTTCCGCGATCCTGGCGGTGGGGGCCTCCACCGGCTCCTGTGCGCAGCTCACGCCCCGGTACGTCTCGCCCAAGAAGCTGACACGCCCGGAAGAGAAGCTTCTGCTGAAAAATGCCTCGGTGGTGGAGGTTTCCCAGGGGATCGTGATGAGAGGATGCAGGATCCTCATCCAGAAGGGGAAGATCGTGGACGTGTTCCAGCAACCATGGACCGAGCCCGTTGATGCGGAAAGGGAACTCGACCTCGGCGGCGCCTATGTCATGCCGGGCATCATCAATGCTCACTGTCACATGTCCATCCCCGGGGGCATCGGCTTTGGCCCCGGTTTCATCATGGCTTACAAGAGGCAGCTGGAGAGAAACGCCGAGGAATGCGTCAAGCATGGGGTGACCACGGTCCGCGATATGCTGGCCATCTCCGACTTTCTCGACGAACTCCGGCTGAAGATCTCGCAGGGTGACATCGTGGGCCCGAGGATCCTTTCCTGCTGCGCCATGGATGTGGACGACGGGTACGGGGACAAGATGGGCTTTTTCCGCAAAGAGAGGTTTTGGCAGGAGGCGAACAACCCGGAAGAAGGCCGTGAGGCGGTGAGGTTTGCCGTGGACCAGGGCGCTGACTTCATCAAGCTCTTCCAGCAGCCCAAAGAGCTCTTCCTCCCGGGCGAGGAACTCCCGGTGATGGGGGTGGATACCCTCCGGGAGATCCGGGAAGAGGCGGATCGAAAAGGAAGGTACGTTGCCCTGCACCACACGGAGATATCCGGTCTCCGCAATGCACTGTCGGCAGGAATCAGGTCCCTGGAACACATGGTCACCGACACCCTGCTGGGCGAGGCGGAGATCCGCAGGATCGTGGACGGCGGCCAGATCATCATACCCACGGCCACGGTTGCGTTTGCCCTTGCCTATGAAAAACGGGGAGATCCCAACTGGGGAAAGGGATTCTCGATGAGGATCGCAGCAGAAAGAAAAGAGAAGATGCCCGAACTGATCGAGGAGTTCTGTGAGCCCGAACTGGTCAAGAGCACCCTCAAGTTTTTCAAGAAGCTCTCGAACCCGGACTCGTATGAAGCGTGGCATCCCTTGCCCTGGCCGGACCCTGCAACCATGAACGCGGCCGCAAACATCGGTTCAACCAACACGAACAGGCTGCACGAGGCAGGCGTGACCTTTGGCTGCGGCAACGACGGCGGGGTTCCCCTTGCCTTCCCGGGCGCCATGGGCGTGGAGATGGTCCTCCTCCAGGAACAGGGGCTGAAACCGGCCGACATCCTCCGGATGGCCACGATCAACAACGCCCGTCTTCTGCAGATGGACCGCGACATCGGGACCGTTGAGAAGGGCAAGGTCGCAGACCTGGTCGTGTTCCAGGAAAACCCCCTGGAGACCCTGTACAACGCACTGTATCCTCAAAAGGTCTTCCAGGGCGGTAGGCTGGCCTTCAGCGCGTAGACCGCATCCTTCCTCGTTCCTTGCTGCTCAAGTCGGCACGCAGCGCATCCGATAACATAAAAAGAACGTAAAAGAGCAGAAGAACCCCTGAGATTCATATGAAATCAAGGACAGTTACCTTGGGGGAAATCACCACGGAACGCAATCCGAGACGATGGGACTGATCATGCCCTTCAGCAAACCCCTGCGGCCCGACTCCTATGTGCAACAGACCCTGCTCCGGTATACGGGATCCAAGCACACGGAATTCAAGCGTCACGTTCTCCTATGCAACTTCTCCGACTATGTCGAACGTTTCAAGACCCTGGGCGATTGCGTGCACCACAGAAAAACCTGGGAGGCGCTCCACAGTGATGATTTTGACTGCTCCATGGTGAGTTTCGGGATCGGCTCACCCGCAGCGGCCATGGTCATGCACTGCCTGGGCTATCTTGACCAAGTGGATGCGGTCATCATGCTGGGGCTGGCCGGCGGGCTGGCCGAGGAGATGGGGATCGGAGACATCGTTCTTCCAACGGCTTCGATCCGTGACGAGGGAGCCTCACAGCATTACCTGCACAGCAACACCCCCGCGCTTCCGAATTTCAAGGTTCAGCACGTCATACAGCAAACGGCCGTGGAGATGGGGATCAAAGCCCGCTCCGGGATCTTCAAGACCACGGACTATCGTATGTGGGAGTTCGACCAGGAGTTTGCCGATCTCATGAAGGGCCAGAGAGTCGTCGCCATCGACATGGAGATCTCGGCCCTCTTCTCCGTGGGTTATGAACTTCGAAAGCCCATTGGCGCCATCATGCTCATCTCCGACCTGCCTCTGCTCCGTACCGGGATCAAGCGTTCCGATTCAACGCGAGAGATCCTGGCGGAGTTCTGCCAGAAACATCTGGACTTGGGGATCAGGGCGGTGAAGAACTTGAAGAAGGAAAAGGTTTTCCAGATCGGCGAAGTCCTGTCCTTTGAATGGTAGAAGCCGTCTCTCCCGCCCGAATCTCTCTTCATGGCATGTGAGAAGTCCCGTACCCATTCAATGACTGTCCCTGTTTTCGAAGAAGATTTTTCTACGAGGCATTGGCAGTCACCCGGCAATCTGAAGACCGGAAATTCCTTGAGAGGTCGGGAAAATATTTTGAAGCGAAATCTCAATTCCTTCGTAACAGCGGTTTCTTCAAATTCTTGATAGAAACCTGGAAATCGACAATGAACCTAATGTTCTTACATACATTGAATAGCCCGGAGCATGGCTTAGAAGTGGTGAGAGGCGGGCGGGGTTTGCGGTTGGTCTTACTCGGGCAGCACCTCGAGGCTGTCGTTGAGTGTGATACTTGCGCCGGGCGCCAGGGTGATCACCGGCGTTGAGATCTCGATCTCGAGATTCTCGAGCTCGGGCGGGTAAGACCAGACCCAGGCATAGTCGAGCGCGCTCCGGTCGAAGCGATGGGTTACAATGAGACCGTTGCCGGCCGTGAAGCGCAGGCCCTCGGCGGGCATGGCGTCGCTGAAATAGAAGACGCCTTCGCGCTGACGGATGAAGACTTCCGCCAGATCCTGATCGCGCGCGATGCCCGGTCCATCCAACAGCTCAAGGCGTGAACCGCCGCCGGCGGGGAGGTCGAGCTCAAGGTGCTGGCGTCGTCATCCAGCACGATCTTGTAGGGGGACTTCCCGCCCTGAACCAGGGTGATGGGCGGGAACGGCGCAGGTTCACCCTTCGATGTTTCATCCTTTGATGTGTCGCAGGCGCCGACCAGTAGCGCAATGATCGCCGCGAAAAGGAGAGCCTGTAGAGATCGCATGGGCCACCTTTGGATCGCCAGAGTCGGGTGTCGTCAGCTCGAAGCCGATGAGGGCCTCGATGCGGTCGGCCGGACTGAGGCCGGTTTGAGAGGGATCCGCGGCGGATAGCGGGGTTTTGCTTCGAAACAGGGACAGAATAGCGGAAATCGTAATGGTGCGTCAAAAAGGGAAACGCCCGGGATATTGTGTCCGGGCATGACGATGACCGGCATTGGTCAGACGCCCACTGG
>CAZSUQ010000468.1:0-4833 GCA_964609935.1 uncultured Thermodesulfobacteriota bacterium
CTATCGTCGTTATCCCCACTCGAAACCCATGGGATGGAAAGAATGAACCGGGAATCCATACAAGAAGTCTTTCCCCGCATGCCTGCAGACGCCACGCCGGAGCAACATCGATTTCCCCCATCTCGACCCTATGCTGGCCCAAACGTCCTGGAAAGCCCTTGGAAGGATGCAAGGAGGATCGGTCCGTGGATCCTCGGCCTCTTGGTCCTCATCGCCTGCGGCAACCCTTCTTGCACCACAGAAAGCGGCTCCCTTTACAGGAAACTGGACTCCGATACACCCGCCTATCAGATCAAATGCAATGGCTTCGATGCTTCCTGGAAAGCACGGGTGGATCTGGATCGAGTGTCTTTCCTGCCCGGAGAACCATTGGAGCTGCGCCTGGACCTTCAGGTGGAATCATCCTTCCTTCTTTCCCATCGAGACAGCGTCGAAGGCCTGTTGGTCTTGGCCTACGGTGAACGCCTATTTGACGAGACGGGGCGGTTCCATCAGTTCACCAATCTATACATGTCCACGCTGCTGACTCCCACCGGCATGCCGATTGAAAACTTTCAATTCCTGCCTCCTTCTGAGGTCATCGGAAGCCGCTACACCACGCCCCTTGAACTGTGGCAGTTGATTCCATCAGGCGAACTTCCCGCGAAGAAGCGATTCACAAAGAAGATCGTCCTGAAGAAGCATCTGGATATCGAGATTCCGCAAGGATACTACAGGATCCACCTGATGGTTCTTGTCAAGTACAAGGACGCCTATTTCTTTCCTCTTCATCTCTCACCCTTCTTTACGGGCTCAGGTTTCGATTTCCGCGAAACCTCTTACTGGTCGAACCTTGGCCTTGGAAACCCGTTCGACCGCTTCTATTCCAAAACCCACCAGGATCCGTATCTGCCCCTCGTCCGCATTGGTCAAGTGGATTCACCCAAGATGATCTGGGTTCTTTTTGCAGGGAAATTCGCCAACGGGGTACACGGCATCGTAGCAGAAGAAGACAAGCCTTTTTTCCAACTCACCAGTCGCTCCACCCGATATCCGGCCGACTTCGTGGCGGACCCCGGAACCTACCGGCTGGAACCTGATTTCCCCACTGTCTTCCGCGGGAACCTGCAGAGTTTGGCGGACGAAGCATCTACCTATCCTCAGTTTCATCCGTATGATATTCGCTTCAGTTCCGGAGAATTGCATGTGAGCGTCCAGCACCCAAACGGAAAGAAGGTGGATTTGGGACGTGCCCCCTTCCGTAAGCACACGAATCTGGGTGCTACGACGACTTCCGATCGGTTCGTTTACGATTTCAAGGATTGGGGAAAGTATACCATTACCATGGAAGGCTGGATCGAGGACCTCCACGGGAACATCCTTCACGGCGGAGGGACCTATTCTCTCTGGATTGCACGGCCTCTTACCTTCTCGACCAAAGCCAAACCCGGCACGCCTTACTTGGCCGGCGATCAAATCGCCACCGCTCTTTCCGTCCACCCGCCGGCGCCTGCGGAGGTCACCTTTGAAGTCACCTACTTCCCCTATTCCGATCCGGACAGGAAGAGAACCTTCGTACGAAAGGGAAAAGCAAACCGATTCGGGCAGTTCCATGCCCCCCCCCAGGAGCCGCCGATCATCCTGGCCGAGCCGGGCGAATACCGCATCGACCTAACGGCCGAATACCGGGATGATCGGGGTGTGATCTGGCATGGGAATCAGACCGGGGCCTGCATTGTTGCGGAACACAAACCGGAGTTGACGGCCGTGGGAAATACCAACATGACCATACCCGGTTCGGGGAACCGGCTCATCAGCCAGGACGAAAGGTACAGCCTCCAGAGAGAAACCTCCATGGGCTTTCTATTCAACAACTTCAGCGGCTGTTTTGCATTGCCCACACCCTATCACACGGGCGATGTCCTCTTTATGTCCGCCACGTGGGGAGATTCCCTCTGCATTGAACCTTTTCTTTCCATGAAATCAGATGAAACGAGCAGGATATCCCAAGCGGTCTCCCGGGATTTCCCGTGGGGAACCTTGTCGATCAACTCGGTAGGGAAGAATTGGGACGAACTCGTCAAGGGAACGGAGCCGGGCCGCTTCTCCGATTACAAGCTCATCCTGTACTTCCAAAAGGTAAGCGATCAGAAGAAGCTTCCCCTCCTGTCGAAGAACAAGAAGGGATACCATCCTTTCTGCTATCCGGAAGAGAACGTCGTCTCGAGCTACTTCTATTTCACCGCCATTCGTCCAGGGCTCATTGCATATACCCAAATCTCCGATTCAACCAATTTCATGAACAACTGGACTGCGGCCTCGGACTTCGGCATGCAGATCAACGCTGGCCCGAATGGTGACATGCCGGGAGACGTCTACCGTTTCTACGGTGGAACGGTATACAGGAATATCGAAGAAGGTCTATTCAACTACGCGGCCTATGCGTCCATGGCGGCCGTTCAAGTTCCGGGCTCGTACGCGAACGGGGTTGCAGCCCCCACGGAAAAGCCCCTCTTCGAAATCAACGGGAGGGAGTATCCTCTCTTCATCGGAATGGACATCGGAGGCGTTTTTGAAACCGGGGATCGGATGGGGCTGGGGGGAATGGTTTTTCCAGCCGTCCCTGCGGACGTTTCTTTTCGGGTTCAATCCCCGGGTGGACAGACATGGTCCCTGAGCGGCCAAGCGGATGCACTCGGTGTGTTCCGCGCGAAAGAAGGGTTCTGGCTCAACAGCCCCGGTGTGTACCGTGTCTGGGCCGACCTGGACTTTAAAGGGAAATCCGGCTGGCTGCCGGGTTCTCCTGACGGAGGATTCAACTTCTATGTGGTGGACCCCGACGAACCGTCGTTTCTCACTGTGGACCTTCCGCATCGATTGTCTATTAAGGCAAAAGACAGACTCGATATCCCGCTGAGCGTGGATTATCCCTACAAGAAAGGTGAAATCACGTACTCGATCCTGATGCCGGGGATTCTTATGGACGAGGGAAGGATTCCATTGGAAGAGGGAAGAGCCGAATACCGATTCCGGCCGGCACAGTTCCATCGGCAATTTCCAAACTACGATCTCAGGGACAAGGAGTCAGGGAAGCAGATCCTGCCCGACACGGTTGTGATGGTCTTTTTTGCCTCTATACAGGATCCGAAGGGAAACGTCTTTCATGATGCCATGGTCCTGACTTTGCGTAACGGTACACTCCTGTAACGGAAACCGGCCTCGCTCCGGCTGAGAACCTCCCTGCATGGAGGATCCTTCCATGCCAAAGCCGAAAATCGCCAGGCCTCTCCAAACGAGCTTCTTCGCCACCCATCACCAACCTCCCTTCTGTAAATCGACCAGCTCTGCCCACAGCATTGCGAGTTCCTCTTTCCTCCTTTAAACTAATAGGTCAGTTGTCTGAAAGGCGCACATCGATGTTCCAACCTGGGACTGCAAAAAAAATCCGAAGCGATGTTTCCGGTATGGAAAAGGACCTGCCCCAGCGAATGATCCTTGAACTCTCCCGTGTATGCCGGGCAAATTGCCCATTCTGTGCACTCACGTATCAGGAGCCTGCCTTAGGCGTTATGAACAAGCAGACCTTTGGATACGTCCGCCCCTTTCTGGACCAGGTTGAGGAAGTCACTCTTTTCGGTTTTGGTGAATCCCTGGAGAACCCGGATTTCGAGTTCATTTTCAGGGAGATCGCAGCCTTCAACCGTTTGCGAACCTACCTTTTAACCAACGGTCAACTTCTGGATCAATTCGCAGACCTTCTCGTGGAAAAGAGGCTGGACTATCTTGCCGTCTCCATTGACGGCGCGAGGAAGGAGACCTATGAATCTCTCCGGCCTGGGCTTTCCTTCGACAGGATCATCGAGAATGTCCTCCGGATCCAGAAAAGAAAGCGGCTGGACAAATCAGAGGTCCCCCAGCTTCGTTTTACCTTTGTGGGGATGAAGCGAAACCTCCATGAATTTACGGACCTGATTCGTCTTGCGGGGGATTTGGGGGTCGCTGAGGTCAAATTCATTTTTCTGGTGGCCCACGATGAACATTTCCTTCAGGAGTCCCTGTTCCCCCATCCGGAGATGTATCAGCGCGTATGGTCCGAGGCTCAGGAGGTGGCTGAAGAAAAGGGGATTCGGCTTCTCCTTCCCACGCTTCAGGCTTCCGGCTCGGAGACGCCTTTCCACCGAGAGTGCCTTGCCGCCTGGGACGACTTCTTTGTGGGCGCCGACGGTACGGTGCGGCCCTGCATGATCTCGGATCAAACCCTCGGTAATGTAAGAAAGAATACGGTTCCGGAGATCTTCAACGGCAAAGCCTTCCAGGATTTCAGGAAGGTCGTGAACGGTCCCGCCCCTCCTGCGGCCTGTCAAAACTGCTGGCACTCATCTTATTCGAACCTGCACAGCCCCAATTCGCATTTTCACAAGCATCCGGCCCTTCCCGACTCAATCGCCGCGTCTCTTCTCGACAAGAACTAACCCGCGTCTCGCAAAAAGCCTGTTCTGCGGATGAAGGGATTGCTTATTCGTGAATGTACACGTGGACAGCCGAAGGGGGAAACCGATCGACAAGAGTTCCGTTTTTCAAGACGACCCGCCGCCCCTGCATGATCTCGGCCACGACCTGATCTTCTCCGGGCAGACCTTCGAAGCGAACCTCACAGGTTCGCTTCGTGGGATTCAGGGCAACCAAGGCCCAAGATCAATCCCCACTCCCAAAACAGAAGAAATGGACGTCTCCTTCTCCCTCGGTCCACCCTTCCGGTGTCAAGGCCCACAAGTCAGGTTGCTGCCCTGCATTGCCGAGCACGATCCATGGATAGACCTTGTTCAAGTCCCTGACCACCTTCTTCACGATGGA
>CAZSUQ010000469.1:0-4830 GCA_964609935.1 uncultured Thermodesulfobacteriota bacterium
CAACGGAACCCGACACGGATACGGGTGAGGAAGAGGATGCTTCCAAGAAGCTGGAATCCCTTGCCCGGGAAAACGAACAGTTGAAAAAAGAACAGGAGGAGATGGAGGACAAGCATCTCCGGCTGAGGGCCGATTTCGATAATTTCAGGAAACGGGTCAACAAGGAGAAGGCGAACCTGATCCAGTACGGGAACGAGACCCTGCTCCTGGACCTGCTCCCCGTTGTGGACAATATCGAGAGAATCCTCGCCCACAGCTTCAAGGAGAGTGGGTGGGAAGCGTTTCGCGAAGGCGTGGAACTCGTCCTGACCGACCTCCGCAACATGCTTTCGAAATACGGTGTGCAGGCCATCGAGGCCCTTGGAAAGGCGTTCGACCCGAACCTTCATGAAGCGATGCAAAGGATTGAATCCGATGAGGTGTCGCCCGACACCATCCTGGAGGAATATCAGAAAGGGTACCTCTATCGAGAACGGCTCCTGAGGCCGTCACGCGTCACGGTGGCCGTTGCACCGGAGGAAAAGAAGGAGGAGGAAGCAGCGGTGGAAGAGGGTTCGCAAACATCAGACAAGGGGAAGGACGAAGCAGAGGAAGACAAGAAGATCCTCCAGTGAAACCATGATTGCCTCCAACAACAACAAGAAGAGCTACTACGAGATCCTGAACGTATCCTGGGACGCGGACCCGGAAACGTTGAAGAAGGCCTACAGGAGGCTGGTGAAGAAGTATCACCCGGACAAGCAGCCGGAGAGCGACCAGGCAGAGGAACGTTTCAAAGAGCTGCAGGAAGCGTATGAGGTCCTGAAGGACCCCAAGAAGAGAAGCCGGTACGACACAGCCTATTCCCGGCAAAGGGCCCGGAGTGGGGGGAGGCGCCCGGGAAAGAAGAAGCCGGGTATGCCGGAGATCGTTGAGGATGTTTTCGACTTCCTCAAGAACCGCATGGAGAACCGGGGCAAGCGGGGAGAGGATCTTCGCTACCTGTTGACGCTTCCCTTCGAAGAGGCCGCCTGCGGCGTGAAAAAGGTCATTCACATACCCAAGTCCAAGGATTGTCCGGCTTGCGACGGACGCGGCTGGAATGCACCGGACAACTCCCCTGTTTGCCGGGTTTGCCGGGGGGAAGGGGAGATCACGGTGGCCCAGGGCAAGACAAGGAAGCAGGTTGAGTGTCCGGGTTGCGACGGAAAGGGCCTCCACGAGAAGAAGGCCTGCAAACGGTGCAAGGGGGAAGGGTCCGTGGTCTACCGGGTCAAACGGTCCGTGACCATACCCGGGGGCGTGGACAACGGCACCCGCCTGAAGATCCGGGGGGAAGGGGGCACCGGGGAGCAGGGCGGCGAGAAAGGGGACCTCTACATCGTGATCCAGGTCAAGGATCACCCGGTTTTCAGCCGTCACAACCTGGATGTGTGGGCCGAGATTCCGATTCACTTCACGCAAGCCGTTCTGGGTGACGAGGTCAAGGTTCCCTCTCTTGAAGGGGAGCGGGTCCTGACCATCCCTCCCGGCACGCAGACGGGAGAGGTCTTTACCTTGAAGGGGCTGGGGATTCCCGGCTTGAACGGGTCGTTCCGTGGGGATCAAAAGGTGAAGGTCCATGTGCAGGTGCCAAGAACCGTTACCCGGGAGGAAAAGAAGATCCTGAAGGCCTGGGAAGAGATTCAGAAAAAAGCGATGAAGCGCGGAACAGGTGCGGAATGAAAAGCGGATTGAACAAAGGGATCCTGTCAACAATCGTGATCATCCTGCTGCTCGGAACCACGGCGGGGTGCCAGCGGGCAAGGCAGCGGAGAGAGCCTCCGCCGTCTGCGGAAAGCCTTGCCTCCTGCATGAAGCCGGATGCGGTGGTACAGCTCGGGGACAGGGAGAAGGATCAGTGTGCCTCGCTGCTGGAGCGGTTTCTGGAAGCAAGCCCGGAGGATCCTCTCGCAGACCGCGCTTCCATACAGCTGGGGCGCTACTACCTGGAGAAGGGTGATTTCTCCGCAGCCTATCATCTCTTTTCTCTTCACCAGGAGCAGTACCCGAAGAGTTCGCAGAGGATGCTGGCCTGGCTGTACCAGGGCATCTGCATGTACTATCTCGACGATGTGAAGGGGTCCCTGGAGCTCCTTCACGCGTTGGCCGATGAAGCGGAGGGTGAGCCCTTCGCACCCGAGGTCTACCGTTACCTGGCAGAGAATTACGTGAAACTCGACAATCTTTTGTCTGCGCTCGCGTGGTACCAACGCAGCGACGCCTCCATGAAGGACGAGGCAGGTAAGGAGAGCCTGCAAAGGAGGATCCTGGAGGTGGCAAGCCAGGGTTGGGAGCAGGAGGTGCTTCAACGTGCGGCAGAGGTGTTTCCGGAGGGGTTCTATTCGGACGTGGTCCGGTTCGGGGTTGCAGCCACCTGTATGAGGAAGGGGCAGCTGCGGATCGCTCAGACGACCCTTTACAGGATGGCGGAGAGGCATCCGGACGATATGTTCACCCCGTGGATCACTGCGCTGCTCGAGCGCATTTCCTCTGAAAGGCTTCCCCACGTTTGTACGGTGGGCTGCCTCCTTCCGCTCACCGGCAAGTACGGACGCTACGGAAACAGCGTGCTGGACGCCCTGCTTCTTGCGGTACGTGCATTCCGAAACAGCGAGGACGAGGGTGGTTCGGTCCGCCTGTTGATTCGTGACACGGAGGGGGATCCTGAAGTCGCCCTTGAGCAGCTCAAGGACCTTGCGCGTGAACCGGAGATCGTGGGGATCATCGGGCCCCTGCTGGTGAAAACGGCAAAGCCCTGTGCTTCCGAAGCCCAGAAGGTGCGGATTCCCATGATCGCGCTCACCCAGAGGGAAGACGTTGCGCACGTGGGGGATTACATCTTTCAGAACGGCCTGACAATGCGTCAGCAGGTGGAAACACTGGTGGACTATGTCATGGATTCCCTGGGCCTCTCCACCTTTTCCATCCTCCATCCGGACGACGCCTACGGGAAGCTCGCAAAGAGGCTCTTCGAGGAAAAGGTTCTGGAGATGGGAGGGGATGTGTTTTCCTCGGTTTCCTATCCGGACCAGGAAACCGACTTTCAGGACGAGATCAAATCCCTTGTGGGGGTGGCCTACTGGGATGAAATGAAGCGACGGGAGGAAGAAAGAAAGAACCGTAAGGGCAACCTGCAAGGGTTGGCGGAAGGGGAAGAGGCAGACCCCGACGACCCCTCCGGGGACAAGAAGGGCCCTGATGAAGCGTTCTGGGACGAAGAGGAAGAAGAGGAACCGTTCCTTCCTCCTTTTGAAGCACTCTTTGTCCCGGACAATTACAGGACCGTTGCCCTGATTGCTCCTCACCTTGCCTTCTACGATCTCAACGAGATCGTCCTGATGGGAAGCAGCGCCTGGAACTCCTCACACCTCCTGGAAGAGGCCGGGGAATATGTCAGGGATGCCGTCTTTGTGGACGGCTTCTTTCTCGAGAGCGCGATGCCTCACGTGAAGGATTTTGTGGAGGAGTTCACGCGGGCCTTCCAGAAGGAGCCCCGGGTTCTCGAGGCCCAGGGATACGACAGCCTGATGATGCTCGAAGAGGCGTTCCATCAGGCGAGCCCCAAGACCCGCGGAGGCATCCGGGACGCCCTTGAAGGGACGGAAGGGTATCCCGGGCTCTCCGGTTATACGCGGTTCGATGCGGACGGGTGTGCGGTGAAGCGCCTCTACCTCTTGTCCGTCATCCAGAACCGCATCCAGCAGATCTACTAGCCCGCCATCTAGAGTGCGTCCAGGCCCACGATCAAGTCGCAGGCACCGCTGGGAGGACTGAGGGTGCATGTTCCTCCGGGCGAGGCCTGGACATCCGTGATTCCGATGGTCAGGCTCCCGTCCAGATCATTGGGATCGATGTCATCCATAACGCCGTCCGCGCTCGCGGTGATGACGCAGTCGAATCCTGTCAGGGGCGGTGGTACCAGACCCGTGAGATCGATGGTGTAGTCGTCCGGCCCGTCGATCACAATGTCATTGTTGGGCTCGTCCAGGCTGAGTACGGCATCAACGTTTCCAAGAGGAAACGGCAGGCCGATGGTAATGGGGTACGCATTGCCGCTGGCCAGGATGTCTGCGCCGGAGGGGAGGGTCAGGGGGAAGTTGGTGCCCCCGACGATCCCGAGAATGATTGGCAGCAGGCCGTTGGGCAGAAGGCAGTTCGCCGGGTCCTGGCCAAGGCTGGATACGTGGAAAAGGAAAGACCCGCCCGGAAACAGAGCCACGGTCTGTTCCAGCCGGAAGTAGAGGTTGCCGATCCCTTCCCCTGTTTCATTGCTCACGGAGAAATCGATCCGGTAGCTCCCAAAGGCAGCGATCTCAACCGTACCGTTCCATGTGTGCTTTCCTGTTTGCGGATCGAGAACGCCCTCGCCGAAGTTTTCGGTTACATCCTGCTCTGAAATCACATCCCCATCCAGTAATCCGATCAAGGTCGCTGAGAATGTCGCCGGGTCGATGGGAAAGGTCGTTGCCCCGCAACCAGGAAGAGGGACATCCACCTCCACCTCAAGGGAATAGGGCGCACTGTCTTGCGGAATAACATCGTTTTGACTTGGTGAAATCATCATGAATATCGGCAGGTTTGGATTTGCACAATGGATTGCCATCAGGCACATGATGAAAAGCGAGATCCCCATTTTACATGCATATTTCCTTCTCATTTTCTCCATCCTTTCCTTTCTGAGGTGGCCGAAGTTGTTTTGAATTGGTTACGATCCATTGTTTTATTTTTCTAGCTATTATCGTCTCAAGATGGTATCAACCATAATTTTAATGTAAGAAGTAAGTTTTTGTCAAAGCAGGTAACACCAGT
>CAZSUQ010000470.1:0-4826 GCA_964609935.1 uncultured Thermodesulfobacteriota bacterium
TCCGACTGAATATAGTCAGCTTTCTTTGTCCGGATCTCCTTGTCCAGAACGGCAATCTTTCGCTTGCTTCGCTCGATCTGCGCATTGAGCTGGACATTTTCCCACTCCATCTGGTACAGGTTTTCCAGTCCCTTTGTGATCTCTTCAGAAACGGACGCCACTCCGTTTGCCTGCAGGAGTTCGTTCCTTTCTCTGTGAAGACTTTCGATTTCGCTTTCTTTTTGGATGGTTTGCTCTCGAAGCCATGTGAGTTGTGTCTCCGCCGGACTTCGCCCCTCCTCCTGGAGCCACTGAACCAGCCTTTTGCCGATCTCGTCGACAATCATCGCAGCCCGCTTGGGGTACTTGTCTCGCACGGTAATGTAGTAGACATAGGAATCTTTGGCGGGAAGCACATTCACGTATTTTCGAAGCCCCTTGATGGCTTTTACATCCGGCGACTCCTCCAGGATACGTCCGTATTTCAAGAGCATCCAAGCATTGGAAATTTGCTGCTTGATAAAGTCTTTGGCTTCATTGTACCAACGCTCATACCAGGAAGAGTATTCCGGGACGATTTCCTTGTCCAGGCCCAACTTCACCACAACGGGCCGGAGAATGACTTCGTTCCGAACAACACTGCGCAGGGTCTGGCCGATGACTTCAAAGGGGGGACTGGGAACAGGTGCACCAAAGGTCTCGGCCTTTTTAGGACGTATCAAGTTGATCTCTACCGGACGATAGAACAGGGTCGTTCCCGTTTCATATCTCTCGGAAAAGATGTACGTCAGCGCCAGGGCCGCCGCAGCGGCTGAAACGCAGAAGACGATAATAAACGCCTTTTGCTTCAGTAGGACATCCAGAACCTTGCGGATATCCGGCCGGTCATGGTTCCCCGCATTCTCTGCCAAACGCCTGATCCTTTCATGTCGAAATACGTTTCTGTACAGATTTTCGCACAATGCCTGAAAAAACTTAACCACCCTTCATATACGAAAGCGAGTGCAAGGCCAACCGCAGAACAGGAAGCACCCGGAGTTTCTGAACCTTCATCTTTGAGTATACAAAACTCATTCTGTACATGAGATGGAAAGCCGCATTGTTCGGCAGCTTGATAATCTGGCGCACCAGGGAAGGTGGAACATGCAGGATCAGAAAAATCTGCATCAATTTTTGAAGATTCAGGATTTCTTTTTCATTTTCCATGGCAATAACGCTGGAGATCATGAGGGACTCTTGCAGGACCGGTTCGTCTCCTGCATGCTCCTTCAGAAATCCGCCTTTCCTGACATACGCATCGATCGCGGTGCCGGGATAGGGTTGCAAGAGAGCACACCACACCAAATCGGAACCGATTTCTTTGTTCAGGATATAGGTCTCCATCGTTTGATCAATCGTCTCTCCCGGCAGGCCCAGAATATTGTTGGTGGTCAGTTTCATGCCGTAGCGCTTGATGAAACCTGCAGCCTCACGGATCTTCCGGTCCGGAACTTTCTTGTTGAGCACCTCGTATCGTAAGGTCTCGGAACCGGTTTCCAGGCCCATCCTTGCACAAACACAGCCGCTTTCCCCAAGGACCTTTATAAGGTCTTCCCTGGCCTGGGTGGCCTCCACGTTGATGACAAACGGCAGCCGGACCTCTTCCCGGTAGAGTCCTGCAAACTTGTGTACCCATCCCGGATCGGAAAGGAACGCATCGTCAACAAAATTGACCTGCCGGATTCCAATCTTATCCTTGGCCCAGATCAACTCCCGGATGACATTCTCAGGACTTCTTCTTCGAGTGGTTTTCCCCTTTTTCTTGTAAAGGTCTTTGTATGCCTTGTTGAAACAGTAGCTGCAGTTTTTGGGACACCCCCTTCCGGTGACCATCGGATACATTTCTCGCTGATAGGGAACCATATATGCATATTTGGCATAGATATCAAAATCAGGAAAAGGCAGGCTGTCCAGATCATCGACAAGGGGGCGAACTTCTGTTGAATGAACCTTTCCGTCGGCATCCTTGGACCAGATATTCTTTACCAACCGAACCTGATCCGGACGGTGCTCGAGAGCCTCCAACAATTCCGGCAAGGCTTCTTCCCCTTCCCCCCGGCAAATAAAATCAATTTGCCGTTCCTCAACAATCTTGGGAAAAAATGTGGGGTGCGGGCCCCCTAAAAGAATCGGAGTAGAACATCGGGCCTTCAATTTTGCGGCCACGCTGAGCACCCACTGCTCGTTTCCCGTGGTAACGGAAAAGGCGAAAAGATCCGCGCCGGAATCAAGGGCGGATCCAATAAGATCCTTCTCTCCGGATTCCAGAAAGATTTCACACGGATATCCCCGTTGTTTGAGAATGGCTGCGAGTTGTTCCACACCGATCCTCACAAAGGAATCTCGTTGAATGAAGACGATTTTCAAGGGTTGCTCCTCAAGATGGGGTCATTTTTTTTCTTTGCGTTCCTGTGTAAACGGATCCGCCTGGCCCGTTTCCGACGGCTTCAGCTCATTCAAACCTATCAGGACGAGAGCCCGCAAGCCGAGCAGGCCGGCAGCCATCACGCTTCTTGGATCCCATTTTCCGCGCGTATAGAATTTTCGATAGAATCGATACGCCGACTTGTGAAAAAGAACGATTCGAGCAGGATCCTTCTTTCGCGTACTTCGGTTCTGATCGTGGTGCTTGACGATTGCCCCGGGTACACAGTATATGGCGCCCCCGCAGAGTTCAATCTGTTTACACCAGTCCGAGTCCACAAAATAGGTGTGATATATATCATCCCAGAAGCCGGCTTTGTCCAGGGTGTCGCGGCGAAACATCATACAGTAGGCACCGATCGACTCAACGCGATAGGGTTCCGTGAGGTTGGAAAGATCCCTGGCGAGATACCTGACGGTGAAAGGATTGTTCGGAAAAATTTTGGACAACAGACTCTGACGGCCAAACAGTCCATTGATCGGTGAAGGGAACCTCCGGGCACCCTCCTGCGTCGTCCCGTCCGTATTCAGGGTCTTGGGGCCCACCATCCATACTTCCGGATGTTTGTCCAGTACGGAAGCCATGCGTTCGATGGAATCGGGGCTCAATTCCGTATCCGAGTCCAGGAGCAGGATCGTGTCTCCCTTTGCCAGACCGCAGCCCTGGTTGACCGCACCGACGTGACCGAGGTTGGTCGAATTCTCTATCAGGCGCACCTGGGGGTACTTTGCCCGGATGTTGTCCTGGCTTCCATCGATGGACGCATTGTCCAGCACAATCATCTCGAAAAACGGAAATTTTGAATCGATCAGGGATGTGAGACAAACATCCAGATAGTGCCACGAATTGAAATTGGGGACCACGACAGACATCTTTAAATCCATACTTGTTGCCCTTTCTTTCCTGCTGCGGCAGCATCACGGGAGCCCGCCTGCAAACTGCCCGGCTTTGTCTATGTGGCTTGTTCGCTTGTCGATACCGTTGTACTACTCAAAGTATCCCAGGCTCTTGAGACGCTCTCCGATGGCCGCGCTTTCGTCCTCTTTCAGTTCGGGGGTCCCGGGTGCGCCGCTATCCTGTGCCTTTTCAAAACGAACAGAGGTCTGTGCCTGAAATTCGGGCAGGAAGATGTCAGCCAGGACCTTTCCGTCCACATCCTCAGGGATGCCCAATCCCATGGCGTACAAAAGCGTTGGTGTGATATCGTAGATTTCAGCATTGCTTACCTGAGGTTGAACCATGTTCCCGTGAGCAAAGTAGACACCGTTCTCATCGTGATTCCCCGTCATCAATTTGTTGCCGAAACGGGTATCCATGAACACATCCTTGGACATTCCCGGCAAAACCGAAAAGCCCTCATTCAGAACCGCAACCAGGTCCGGCAATTCGCAATCATACCCCTTGGGATAGATTTCATCCCCACGGAACACTTCTTTGAAAATCTCTTCATCGGACCCAGGGTACCGCAATGCCAGCAGACCCCTTTTTACCTCCTCACAGAGGTCATCGTATTCGCTTCTTTTTACAATACCCTCGGGTTCTCTCCCCTCCAAGTTTATGTGAACGATCCCGTAGCCAAAGAAAACAAATACTTTCGTTTTGGCCCAATCGATTTCGTTGGGGACACGGATTGTATTTGGGATGAACTTGCGTACAAAATCAAGGAGTTGGCGGGGCATCCGATCCTTCAAGTTGTTCAATCCGATCCGGTGTATCATCATGTTCAGGATATCATTTGACAAACCAATTTGCGACAACCTTTTCTTGACCTGAAAGGTTCGTTTCGGTTTCAGCCACCCGAACTCTTCAAAAGCGCGGTTGAGACAAACAGCCTTTCTCCCATCCATGAAGCCGTGGTCCGAGGCCACGAGAAGCAGACTTTCCTTGTCCATGCGTTTCAAGATGTCGCCCAGGATTTCATCCAGCAACTGGTAGAATCGAACACATTCGGGATCCATGGACATGATTTCATCCCAGAAATAGTGCTGCAACCGGTCGGTTCCGACAAAGGCGATAAAAAACAGGTCCCAGGGTCCCTGATCCAGGAAATGGTTCATGACTTTTCTTCGTGCTTCCGTCACCTGGAAAACTTCTCGAAGGAGAACGGCCTTGTCATCGAGAAACATCAGCGCTTTTTCATCAACATCCAGTTGATAATCCGGCACAACCTGGAAGATCTCTTCCCTGATGCTCGAAGTATATGTAAACTCTTTGTCCACCCCCGGTGTCATGAGGCCTGAAACCATGATACCGTTCACTTCATCGGGCGGATAGGTCATCGGTACATTGATGACCGCAACCCTCTTCCCCTGCCGGCTCAGGATATTCCATATCGGATCGCAATGAGAAGACGGGTTCTTTGTGAGAAACGTCCACTGATACC
>CAZSUQ010000471.1:0-4818 GCA_964609935.1 uncultured Thermodesulfobacteriota bacterium
CGCCCAGGTCCTTGTCATGATCTGGTACCGATACGCTGCTTTTGCCGGTGTCAGCGTCTCGTCCGAAACCATTCTCGAGGCGGTCAAGTCGAGGCTGGAAAAGCTGGAAGGAAACCCTTTTGCCCCTGAACTGGTCAAAACCTATCTCCGTCTACTGGCAAGCCAGAAGAAAATGCCGGGACTCACTGCTCAGCGGGACGTTTTCATTGTCGGAGAGCCGGGTGAAACTTCCAGGCAACTGTCCGCCCACCTTCGCCAGGAAGGATACCGCATCGTGGAAGTCAGGGATTTCAACGAAGCGCTTCACCTTTACGAGCGGAAACGACCCGATGTCATCCTTCTGGAATACGACGAGCACCCGGACCAGGCCCGGAATTTCAGACGTATGCTCGAAAAGGATTCGGATCTGTTGCTCTATGCTCTCACGGCGAAGTCTCATCCCTCGGTCGTTCTCGGCCTTCTCGATGTGGGCTTCCATGACGTCTTCGCTCCGCCTTTCAATGTTGAAATCATCGCGGCCAGGATTCACAAGTCCCTTGCCGGACAGGCCCGGGATGGTGCGCCCGTCTCCGGCGGGAAAGGGTTGAGCGGAACGCTCGAGGATCTGCCCTTTGTGGATCTCGTTCAGACCCTTGCCATGAACCAGCGAAGCGTGCATGTCAAGCTCACCCATGCGAGCGGACAGGTTGCGAGCGTTTACCTTCGGGAAGGGCAGATCACCCATGCCGCTTGCGGGGAGGTCTCGGGCGACGAGGCCGTCTATGGGATCATCCGGTGGCGCGACGACGGCTCGTTCCGGCTCGAACCTGCCGCACAATACCCGCCTGACAACATCTCCTTTCCGAATGACTACCTTCTCATGGAAGGGTGCAGGCTTCTGGACGAAGACCAGGCCTAGGCCGCATATTGCATAAGTCCCCTGCTGTGGCTCGATTTTTAATAACGAAAGGTCCTTTGTGACTTATGCTCAATCCGATTTCCTGTCCGTCGGAAAACGGACATCTTTGTGCATAGATTGCAGCAGAGCACTTTCGGCATCGTTTCTACAAGCGCACCGCAGTTGCGAAGATCCAGAGGGAGAACGCGCACCCGCACATTCTGAGGCACACTTGGGCTATGGAGCTCCTCAGGGCCGGGGTGCCTGTAACTCTTGTCCAAGACATCCTGGAGCTTTCCGCACTGACCACACCGGCGGTGTATCTGCGGATTTCGGGACAAGGGGATCATCTGAGGCTAACGAACCGTTGGGCTGGAAGCTTTTCCTTGTAAAGACAGAGGAGAGATCTCCTCCAAAAGGGGAAGCGAGATCTCTCCTTGACACCTGGGAATTCATTGAAGTCCAACTCTTGGCAAGAGATCCTCAGGTCAGTAAATCTCCATAGGTCTAAGCGACCTTTTTTCTATCCGAACAGAGCAAATCCAGTCTCCACACAAGTATCGTGAAGTTCGACGCAGGCGTTTCCCCTCGGCATGCTCACTGAGATCGACGTGCAGGCGACCCTTAAGAAGAAACTCGACATCGATTTTCGAAAGTACAGGATCTTAGGCGCCTGTAATCCTCCCTTCGCCTACGAAGCATTGCAGACAGAGAATAAGATTGGGCTAATGCCTCCGTGCAATGTCATCGTCCAAGGGCTGGCTGGGGGAGAAATCGAAGTGGCTGCCATCGATCCGGTCGCCTCAATGAAGGCCATGGACAATCCGCAACTGGCTCAAGCTGGAAGGCAGGTCAAGGAAAAGCTGAAAAGGGTGATGGAAGGCCTTTGAGAAAGGAGGTCTCGACCGGTCCTCACACACAAGCGGCGGACAAGGAATCATTCGAGACATTCAGCGCCATCCCTCAGGCTTCCTTCTTCCACAGAAGACACAAGGCCGTGCGATGAATGACAAGACGCGTCAAATCTGACATCATGTTGGAAAATGGGGATAGTTTTTAGGAAGGGAAGAGAACTCACGTGACTTGAGCAGAGAGGTGCCATAAGACAAATGAGGACAAGGCACCAACAGAATGTATGGATTTTCAAAAGTAGGATAGATTAAGAGGTATTCAAGTAACAGAACCCCTAGGAGGAAACAATGAGAAGCATCCTTGCTCTGTGTGCATTCATGATTCTATTTGCTGCCCTGACCGCCTGCAATTCGCAGAAATGTCCGCTTCACCAGGGAATCAAAGGCACAAAGATTGAAATAGAGAACATCGAAGATGGAAGTATTGTCAAGATAACTTCTGACAGTCCCGAAGAAGTTGCAAAAATCCAAGAATACTGTAAGCAGGCAATGGAACCCAGGAAGGCGGGCCTGTTACCCTGCGGAAAATGTCCAGGAAAGAAGAAGTGCTGGGATAAGAAAGGTGAAAAGGCGCAGTAGCCTTCTTTTCGATTTTGTTCCCTTCCGCCCGTTTTCGATGCCATCTTGAGTGATGCAGACATAAGAGAACCGGACATGACAAAAAATATTTCTCTGAAGTGGAGCGGAACATACTGGTTGGCCCCAATTGCTTCCCTCCTGTTATTTCTATTCGCCGCACCCCTCTGGGCAGAAGGTAATTCCGAAGGGAACATGCATGGATTGGATGTGCTCTTCCGGCCCCGTGACGGGGTCAGCCTGGTTTTTTGTGCATTGGGTTTCCTTTACCTGGTAAGATCCCCCCGGCGATACAACACGAGAATGCTTCTTTTGGGCGTAGCTTTCTTCGCGTTCGGAGTATTCTCAGCGTTGCCCTTTGGCAGGCTTGCATCGGCAATGGCTTTGCATCCCAGCCCGCTATGTGTGATTACCAAACCCTTCCTCTTTTTGCAGGCAGGCTACACAATACCTCTCGGTTTCCTTACGCTTCTGGGATTCATGGGCATCCTCACCATCGTTGGCAACAAACTCTTCTGTGGATGGAGTTGTCCCATCGGTGCCATACAGGAAATTGTAAATCGGATTCCATTGTCCCAGCGCTTTAAGAGAAAGCTTCCCTTTAAGGCAACCAACTGCATACGCGTACTTCTGTTTATTCTTTTTTGGGTTGTCGCCTTTTCTGTAAGCATGGACATGTATGACTACGCGAATCCATTTGAGGCACTTCATTGGAATTTTGAAGTCTACATGATCACGGTTCTTTGTGTCGTGCTCGCAGCGTCCCTTTTCCTTTACCGGCCGTTTTGTTACTGCGTTTGTCCTGCAGGATTGCTTACCTGGGGACTTGAGCAAGCTTCCATCGTCAGAGTTAAGGTTGACCAAAATGCGTGTGATCATTGTCAGCTCTGCGTCCAGGAGAGCCCTTGCCCAACTGTGCCGGCTATTCTGAAAGGCAAGCGATCGAGGCCTGATTGTCACGCCTGTGGTATCTGCATCGAAGCCTGTCCGAAGGAAGCACTCGCATTTAGAGTCTGAAGAAACAACCGGAGGCGTGTGTTCCGCAAGAGGCAGGAGAGAGGCTTTTTCAGGCTCTCAAGCCGTTATGAAGCAGGTGCTCAATCCGGCACCGGTTCTTTCTTGTTGGGACACTGGTGATGGCATCTAGTGGCAGGGACTGTGGACTCTATCCGTCTCCGAGCAGCCCTATCCTGCATAAACTCCATATCTGATTTCGACCTTTCAAAGAAATCGACCCTCGGAAAACCGAGCATATCTGCCATGTACTCGTAGAAAAACCTCGCCCGAAAAACCACCTATATCCAGATGACCTTTTGAAAAACGGGAGAGGAGTCTGGCCGGGCCTTTTCCTGCTATACTTTTCGTATTGAAAACAGCGGTTCTTGTATTGCCTCAGCACGGCACAGAGGACATTTGCCGGGCTTCTTGAATTTGCCTCTTTTCTTAAACTTGAAACCGCATTTCTTGCATTCTGCAGGAGTAAGGATCAGAGTGGTATCTCCCTTATTGATCGTCTGTTTTATGTGCAGAAGGTGATCGTACACTTCTTTTTCGGAAATCCTTACAGCGCCGGATATGTCCTTAACCGAGAGTGTCTGTTCCTCGAGGGCAGAGAGGATACCCTTCCGGATGGTCTCCCGTCTGTCTAGAGGGACAGGTGGTTTTTTTTGATGGCTTTTCACATTCATTCCAGGAAAGTTCTCTGTTGAGCAATTATAGGTCTATCATACTGCCTTGCAAGAATGAGAATGGATTATTCACTCTTCGTGAAGGCACAAGGCCCCATTTGGCAACAAATGACCAGGACAGGCAATGAAAAATGAAAATTTCAAATACCTATGGCTGCCTTGATGAGAGCTTTTACGAAAGAACAAATCCTGTAGGGGTTCGCGAACCGCGGCTCTTTTTGTGGAACCCTGACCTGGCCCGTCAGCTTTTGATGCCCGAGGATCTGATTGAGGACGCGAACGCCTTGGCAAACATTTTTTCAGGGAATCGTATTCTGCCTGGGTCCGAACCCATTGCCATCGCTTATGCGGGCCACCAATTCGGCCATTTCGTTCCTCAACTTGGGGATGGCAGAGCTCATCTTTTGGGAGAAACCCTGGATCGATCCGAGAAGAGGTGGGATATTCAGCTCAAAGGCTCCGGCCCCACCTCGTTTTCTCGTGGTGGTGACGGTCGCTGCGCCCTTGGACCGGCGATGCGGGAGTTCATCATGAGTGAGGCGATGAACGCCCTGGGTATTCCAACAACACGCTGTTTGGCTGTCGTCACCACCGGTGAAACGGTTTTTCGTGAGCAGCCGTTAACAGGAGCTGTGGTCAGCAGGGTTGCCTCGAGTCATCTCCGCGTAGGCACGTTTGAATTTTTTGCCGCTCGTGGCAACCTCCAAGCACTGCAGGCGCTCCGCGATTATACGATTGAACGTCACTATCCTGAGATTGGGGAGAA
>CAZSUQ010000472.1:0-4809 GCA_964609935.1 uncultured Thermodesulfobacteriota bacterium
GCCCACACCGCTGGGAAGGCGCACCACAAGCGGGACCCTGTACTGGCCCCCGGACATGTACCGCAGCTTGGCCACCTGGTTGACGATGGGGTCCATGGCGCAGGTGATGAAGTCGGAAAAGAGGATCTCGGCCACGGGCCGGAACCCGCACATGGCAGCGCCCACGGCACTGCCCACGATGGCGTTCTCGCTGATGGGCGTGTCACGAACCCGGCCGGGGCCGAACTCCTCAACGAGCCCCGTGGTGACGGCCATGTATCCGCCCAGCGCCACGTCCTCGCCCATGAGGAACACCTTCGGGTCGCGGCGCATCTCCTCTGCCAGGGCCAGGTTGATGGCTTCGGAAACGGTGATGGTGCGCATCGCCTCTCCGGACGAAGCCTCGGCCAGGGCCGCATCATCTGCAAAGACATCCGTGGCAAGGGTTTCCGGACCCGGTTCCGGGGATTCGCCTGCAAAGACCAGGGCCCTGTCTATCTCGCCCGTTGCCTGTTTCTGGAAAGCGCCATGGTCGTCGCTGCTGATGATCCCCTCTTTGCTCAATCGCTCGGAGAGCATCTTGATCGGGCATCTTGCCTTCCACTGCTCCACCTCTTCAGCCGGCCGGTAATCCTGGGGGTCTCCCTCCATGTGGCCGTGCCAGCGGTAGGTGAGACACTCCAGAAGCACCGGGCCCTGTCCGCTGCGAACCTGCTCCACAAGGGTGCGGGCCTGGGCAAGGACCGCGTCCGCATCGTTTCCATCCACCTGGTGTCCCGGGATTCCATAGGCTGCGGCCCGCTCGCAGATCGTGCCGATGGCCATGTGGCTGCTCTGAGCCGTGAACTCCCCGTAGAGGTTGTTCTCCACCACGAACAGAACCGGCAGCTTCCAGACCGCAGCCAGGTTCAGGGCTTCGTGGAACATGCCCTGGTTCGTTGCTCCATCGCCCATGAAGGCCGTGGCCACGCGCTCCTCCCCGGCCAGGGAAAAGGCCAGCGCCGCGCCGGTGGCCAGCAGCGGGCTCGCCCCCACGATGCCGTTGGCCCCGATGGCCCCGATGGCCGCGTCCGTGACGTGCATGCTTCCGCCCTTGCCGCGGCAGAGGCCGTCGGTCTTGGCATAGATCTCGGCCATCATCCGGTCCGCCATGGCCCCCTTGGCCAGCATGTGTCCGTGACCGCGATGGGTGGTGGCAATGGCGTCCTGAGCCTTCAGGGCAAAACAGATCCCCACGGCCGTGGCCTCCTGGCCGATGCTCAGGTGAATGGCAGAGGTGGGGATCTTTCCGTCCGCCCATTCCCTTGCCAGGGATTCCTCAAAGGCACGTATCAGCATCATGCGGCGCAGCATCTCCACGCGGAAGGCCGCCTCTTCAGCAGGCAGGTCAACAGGACAGGAAGGCAACTCAGGGGAAGGGGACTCCGTGGTGCCCGGGCGGGTGTCCCTGGGGGCAAGGCCGGGATCAAACCCTTTGCCCCTGGGGGCAAGGCCCTGTCGCACACGGGTCCAGAGGCCCTTTTTCCTCACGGCCGCCTCCTTTGGGAGCAGGTGCGCCTTTCCCATCTCCCTGATCACGCTCTCATACATGGCAAAGGCCGGCTTGATTGCGGGCAGAAGCTTGAGCGCCTTGGCGATGTTGCCGCGTGCACTGATCTTTCCCGTGGCAATGCCGCGCACCGCACTCAGGCGCCCCAGCCAGAACTCATGCGATACATCAGCAGACTGGATCATCTCCACATCCGCCTGTCCCTCGTCGTTGAAGCGATAGGACGGCGGGTCGGATTTCAGATCAACGGTCACCACACCTTCCGGATCGGTGTAACGCAAGCGGAGAACCATCTCCGTGGCGGCGAGGTTCTCCATGATGGCGGGGTCCCCCATCACACGGTCAAAGAGACCGGACAGGATCTGTTCCAGTTCCTCACGGTTTGCGACTATACCCATCGTTTACTCCCTGGTCCGGTGAAGGAGAAGCACCCATCTACGGAGCCTGTCCCGAGCGAAGCAAGGGATCTCCCTGCATCAAGTCAAAGCCAGACGAAGCAGGGGGGTTGCCACGTCGCCTTTGGCTCCTCGCAATCTCCGCTTCGCTTCGACCTTGTATACGGGCACTTCTCCTTTGCCGGACCTGATAAGGATCTGTTCAATGAACGGTTGCTGGTTTCTGTCTGCATCGTCTTCACCTGTCAAGCAGGCAGCGGCCTTTGGGTTCTGCTCTGAGAAGAGGTCTCAAGGTGAGTCGGTCTCTGGTGCGGGTCTCCTTCTCCGGCGCGGCTTCCTGGCCTCGGCCATCTTCTGGTACCTGGCCCTTAGCCGGGGCCAGACCGCATAAGCATAGAAGATCGTCACCGAAAAAAGAACGACAATGTAGCCCCGGCTGATTCTCTGCTCCACCACATCCTCGGGCCTTACCGGGCCGAACAGGACCAGCCCGGCCAGGATGCCGTAAACCGTGATCACCACAACCGGCACGGTGTAACCGCCCCTGATCCGGAAGCCCCGTTCCCGGTCCGGTTCGAGACGGCGCAGACGGATCACGCACAGCGCCATGACCACGTAGATCATGCACTCCACGGCCGCGATGATGAGGAGCATGGACAGGACGTAGTGGGTGAGGAAGCCGTAAACCACCATGAGCACGGCATACGCGCACACCACCAGCATGGACACCCAGGGCGTGGCGTAACGGGGGTGGAGGCGGGCCATGAAGCGCGGCAGGGACCAGTCCCGGGCCATGGCGTAGAGAAACCTGGATGCGGTGAGGATGCCGGCGTTCAGCGAGGTCAAGGAGGCCAGGATGGCCATGGTGATCATGAAGTAGATGCCAAAGGTGCCCAGGAGCTTCTTCCCGTAGAGGATGTGAGGGATGGGGAGCCCGCCGGGCGTGAGGACCCAGGCCAGTGTCTCGGGGTCCAGGATGGAGGTCATGGCCACCGTGAAAAGGGAGTAGACAATGGCCAGCACGCCCAGGGCCATCAGCATCCCCTTTGGAACCATCTTCACGTCCGTCACCTCTTCGGATATGGTGATGACCCACTCAAAGGCGATGAAGCTGGTAATGCCGATGGCCACGGACTGGATGAAGCCGTCGAAACTCCCCACCGTGAAGAGCTTTGGAATATGGAAATCGAGACGGTAGAAGCCATAGAAGGAGACAACGATCAGGCAGGTGAACATGGTGTAGGCAATGATGTCCTGGACCAGCCCGGCGATCTTGATGCCGCGGATGTTCAGAAACAGCAGGATAGCCATGAAGCCGGCCGCCCAGATGAGAGGGTGTACCGAGGAGAACCCCTGGGCCAGCCCCTGGGAGAGGACGTAGACCTCGGCGCCCACGATGGCCAGCTGCCCGAGCACGTAAACGCCGGCAATGATGATGGCGAACCGCTCGTTGAAGGCCTTTGTGATGTAAAGCTTTATGCCGGCAGCGGTGGGATACATGGAGTTCAGCTCGGCAAAGCAGGAGCCGGCAAGGACCGCCATGATGCCGGAGGTGAGGATGGCGATCCAGGCGGAGTTCCCGGTGAGATAGCTTGCCACCTCGATCAGCGCGATGTAGCACACCGTGGCCAGGGCCATCCCGGCACCGGTGGAGACCACGGTCCTCAGACCCACGGCCCTCTTCAGCTCGGTCATGCTCTCCTCAGGCTTATCTGCCGCCTCGTACGGTGCACGATCCACAGGGAAAAAACTAACCTTAACATATGTGTTCCCGGATCCTTTTTCAACGAAGAAATGAAAAACGAAAAACCGTTTCATTTGAGGACGAACAAGGTGTATCGCAGAGAGCAAGCCGAGTGTGGGACGACACTCATCCATCGCGTTTTTGTGGCAGGTCGGTCCTTTGTGCTAAGATTATCTATAATATTGTTATGGTTAAAGGTCCGGGCCTCCCCATGAGGAAGACCCTCCCACCTACGGGAAGGCACCCAAGAAAGGACCGTGACCCGGCAAAGAAGGAGAACGGTATGAAGACAGCTTTGATGTGCATTCTGGCTACCGTCCTGGCTTTCGGCTTAACGCTCGAAGCAGGAGCCTCTGTGGTAGGTCTCGAGGGAGATCGCATGACCTGGGAAGGGAGCACTGTGCCGCCGGTTGGAACCGCGGCCCCGGCTTCCCTTGCAGGCTTCAAGATCGATGGGGTTGCCGGCGCTGCATCCGTGGATCATCCTGTTCTCGTCATCCTCGTGGAGTTCGCCGACCAGAGTGCCGTGGGCACCACCGAGACCGACTGGGAGACCGCTTTCTTCGCAGCCACGGGCAGTGTCTGGGATTACTATGACGAGGTGAGCTACGGCGCACTCAACATGACCCCGGTTGTGGAGACCTTTGGAACAGCGGACAACGGCATCATCGGCTGGCTTCCTCTCGGAACGAACCACCCCAACACAGGGGACAGCACGGGTGACGCCAACCGGCAGCTGACGCGTGACGCCCTGATCGCAGCGGATCCGTATATCGATTATTCCGCCTACGATTCGGACAGCAACGGTGCCATCGACTTTACGGAGCTCTCCATTGTGGTCATCGCTGCCGGTTATGAACGGTCTTACTCCAGCTTCTACACGCCCAACGTCTGGGGGCACCGCTGGAGCCTTTTCCTCACCGTACCGCCGCCGGTCCTGGACGGCGTCAAGCTGGCCGATCAGTTCTCAGGCGGCGGGTACATGCAGTACGGGGAGATGCACGGCACCCACATGGCCACCATCGGGATCATGGTTCATGAGATGGGGCACGACCTCGGGCTGCCCGACCTGTACGACGTGAACGGCGGGAGCGAAGGGATCGGAAAGTGGGGGGTCATGGGGAGCGGTTCCTGGGGGACGG